>JAEWHY010000044.1 GCA_023387555.1 Pseudomonadota bacterium | reverse complement strand
GTGAGCGCTGGGCCGGATCGCCCGCGCAACCCATGCGCGCCTTCTTCCGCGAGGTTTCGGCGCTGCGGGCCTTGGTCAAGCCTAAGTCGAAATCGGATACGGGCGATGAGTGAAGAAAAAAAGTCATTCCTCGAGGCGATCGACATCCTGCGACTGCTGCAGCTTCTGCCGCACCGCTATCCCTTCCTGCTGGTCGACCGCGTGATCGACATCGACGGCGACAACTCGGCCGTAGGCATCAAGAACGTGACCTTCAACGAGCCGCATTTCCAGGGACATTTCCCCGGCCAGCCGGTCATGCCCGGGGTGCTGATCATCGAGGCGATGGCGCAGACCGCCGGCGCCATCTGCATCAACAGCGTAGCCGAACAGGGGCCGTCGCTCGTCTATTTCATGACGATCGACAATGCCAAGTTCCGCAAGCCCGTGGTGCCGGGTGACCGGCTCGAGATCCACGTGCGCAAATTGAAGAAGCGAGGCAACATCTGGCGCTTCGCCTGCGAGGCGGTCGTCGACGGCGGCAAGGTCGCCGAAGCCGAAATCCAGGCGATGATGTCGCCACCGCAGGCCGCCTAGCCAGAATGACCGATACGGAAGTCCATCCCACGGCCGTGATCGAGGCCGGAGCCAGCCTTGGCGTGGGTGTCAAGGTGGGGCCGTTCTGCCACGTCAGCGCGGACGCGGTGCTGGAGGATGGCGTCCGGCTTGTCAGCCATGTCGTCGTCATGGCTGGGACCACGGTGGGCAAGGGCACGCATGTCTATCCGAATGCCGTGCTGGGCGGCCCCCCGCAGAGCGCGCGCCACAAGGGGGGGCGCACCACGCTGGTGATCGGCGAGAACTGCATGATCCGTGAAGGGGTGACGATGAGCGTCGGCACCGACCAGAGCCGCGGCGAGACACGCGTCGGCAACAATGGAATGTTCTTCGCCTATGCGCATGTGGCGCATGATTGCGTCGTCGGCGACAATGTCGTCTTCGCCAACAACGCCACGCTCGCGGGCCACTGCGAGGTGGGCAACAATGTGAACCTCGGCGGGCTCTCGGCGGTGCACCAGTTCGTCCGCATCGGTGACTTTGCCTTCATCGGCGGCATGTCCGGCGTGGCTGCCGACGTCATTCCGTTCGGCATGATGACCGGCGTTCGCGGCCACCTGCGCGGGCTGAACGTGATCGGCATGAAGCGGTCGGGTCATTCCCGCTCGGACATCATGACCGTCCGCAAGGCCTACAGGCAGATCTTCGACCCGGCGACGCCGCTGGCTCAGAATATCGAGAACCTGTCGGCCGACCTGGCGGCACATCCGCTGGTGGCCAGGATCGTCGGCTTTCTCCAGCGCGGCGGCAAACGTCGGTTCGTGGTCCCGCCGCTCGGCCGCCCATCGGGCGATACCGATGACGACGAAGACTGAAGGCGCCCGGACCAAGCTCAAGGACAGCGACCGCGTTGCGGTGATTGCCGGCAGTGGACGGCTACCGGAGGAGGTGGCTGACGGCCTGGCGCGCGCCGGACACCACCCTTATGTGCTTCTCATCGAAGGCGAGGCGGACGCGGCCGGACCGCTCGCCCGGCACGAGCACGAGCTGCTGGCGCTCGAGCGGGTCGGCGACCTGCTTCCGATCCTGAAACGGCACCGCATAACCTATGTCGTGCTCGCTGGCGGCGTGTCGCGCCGGCCGCATTGGCGCCAGGTCAGGCTGACGTTCGGATTGCTGTCGCTGATGCCTTCCTTCATTCGCGGCCTGATGCATGGCGACGACGGCCTGCTGCGTGGACTGATCGCCAACATCGAGAAACAGGGGGTCCACGTGATCGGCGCGCATGAGATCGTGCCCGATCTGCTGGCGGACGCCGGTGCGATGACCGCGGTCCGGCCCCAGGCAAGGGATCGCCGCGATCTCGAAGCGGCCTGGCGGGCTGCACAGGCGATCGGGGCGCTCGACATCGGCCAGGCTGCGGTGGCGATCGGCGGCAGGGCGGTGGCGCTGGAGGACATCGAGGGCACGGACGCGCTTCTTGAACGCGTCGCGGGCCTGCGTGGCCATGGCCGCCTCGCCGGCAAGACCGGCGGAGTGCTGGTCAAATGCGCCAAGCCCGGCCAGGAACTGCGCGCCGATCTGCCGGCCATCGGTCCGCTGACGGTCGAGGCCGTGCACCGCGCCGGCCTGGCCGGCATTGGCGTGCAAGCCGGAAGGTCGATCATCCTCAACCGCAATCTCGTCATCGAAAGCGCTGATCGCCTTGGCATTTTCGTCTACGGCCTGAGCGACGGAGAGGCGATGTGAGCGATCCTCGTCCGCTGCGGATTGGGATCGTCGCGGGTGAGGAATCCGGCGAACTGCTCGGCGCTGACCTGGTGCGCTCGCTCGCCGCCGCGTCGGGCAGACCGGTCGAGCTCTGCGGCGTCGGCGGCCGCGTTCTCGAAGGGCTTGGCCTTCAATCCGTGTTCGAGTCCTCGGAGATCGCGCTGGTCGGCGTCAGCGCCGTCGTCAAAAGCCTGCCGCGGCTTTTGAGACGCATCCGCCAGACTGCGGACGCGATCGTGAAGGCCGCGCCGGATTGCCTGGTCACCATCGACAGTCCCGACTTTTCGCTGCGCGTGGCAAAGCGCGTGCGGGCCGCCGATCCCCGCATTCCCATCGTTCACTATGTCTGTCCGAGCGTCTGGGCATGGCGGCCGGGCAGGGCACCGGCCATGAAGCCGCATGTCGATCAGGTGCTGTGCATCCTGCCCTTCGAGGTGGAGGCGCTCAACAGGCTGCACGGTCCGCCCGGCACCTATGTGGGGC
>JAEWHY010000519.1 GCA_023387555.1 Pseudomonadota bacterium | reverse complement strand
TCAGAACACGTTGGGATAGATGTAGCGGGTGATCACGCTCTGCAGGAAGATGATGATCAGGATCACGATCACCGGCGAGATGTCGATGCCGCCCATATTGGGCATCCTGTTCCGGATCGGCCGCAGCACCGGCTCGGTGATGCGCCAGAGGAAATCCCCCACCATCGCCACGAACTGATTGCGCGTATTCACCACATTGAATGCGATCAGCCACGACAGGATCGCCGACGCAATCAGCAGCCAGATGTAGAGTTGCAGAACGATCAGGATGACGTCGAGGAGCGCGCGCATCGGGCGAAGGTCTTCTCTCGGGGTTGTTGGCCTTTGATGTATCGGCTCAGCCGATTCCGGGCAAGCCGCCGGGCGGGACCCGTCCCTCTCGCCGGTCCCTCGAACGGACCGGACCGGCCGTGCGAGCCAGTTTCGGTCGCAAATGTCCGGCCGTCCTTGACTTGCGGAAAGCCGGGCCCTAAATGGCCGCACTTCGCCCATTCTCGCGCGTCCGGACGGGTTTTCGCCGGTTGCGTCTGGCGGGGGCCGTAGCTCAGATGGGAGAGCGCCTCGTTCGCAATGAGGAGGTCAGGGGTTCGATTCCCCTCGGCTCCACCAATTTCCGGTGGAAATTGCTGAAAAGTAAAGCAGGCTTCCGACGACCCGAGAGCGCGCCGGTCCGGATCATTGGGGCTGGCGGTGTGCGCGTCGTGACGCCAGAACAATACCGCTCCTGCAATGCCGACATGGCTGTGCCGCCGCCGGTCCGAGCCGGAAAGCCTTAGCAAGGTCTCACCGCGCCTGCCAAAATAGGACTGGCACAGAGCCGTACCCCAGCGCCTGGGCGCGACCCACCGGTGCCCGTTCGTGCGGTTTTTGGGTACAGGGTTCGCGCACCATCATTTCATCGATCTGCCGCTCAATGCGGCGCGGAACAATCAGCGACATTGAAGTCTGCAATCTACGTTTTGAATTCGCCCTCTCGACGCCGCCTGTGTATGCAGCGGTATGAACAAAACTACCGGGGGTTGGGGCAACGGCCTGCCTGGCGTGATCATATTCAGTGGTTCGCTACCAGCGACTCGAGTCGCGGTTAGCGACTTCACTCCGATGTTCCTCACATCCGCGCGCGCCGTAATAGCCGCCCTGCTTGGAGTCGCCCTGGTGATTGCGCTCCGTCAGAAGCGCCCGCTGGCCAGCGACCTGCCTTCACTCGCAATCGTCGCGGTCGGGGTCGTCGTAGGCTTTCCACTCCTGACCGCACTCGCGCTTCAACACATCACGGCCGCTCATTCAATCGTCTTTATCGGATTGCTGCCGCTGGCCACCGCCTTGTTCGGCGTGTTGCGCGGACGCGAGCGGCCCAGGCCGGCCTTCTGGCTGTTTTCGGTTACAGGCGCGCTCGCCGTCGCCGGCTTTGCTTTTACTCAGAGCAGCGACGTATCGTTGACGGGCGACGCTTTGATGATTGCAGCAATCCTGCTGTGCGGGCTCGGCTATGCTGAGGGTGCCATACTCTCGCGTCGTCTCGGCGGGTGGCAAGTCATTTCGTGGGCGCTTTTGCTCTCCCTCCCGATTATGACCGTTGTCGCACTGATCACGTTGCCCGCGACATGGACCGGCATATCTGTCGCGGCGTGGGTGTCGCTCGCTTACGTTTCGATTTTCAGCATGCTTGTAGGATTCGTATTCTGGTATCGCGGACTTGCTCGCGGCGGAATTGCGGGCGTTAGCCAGCTTCAACTCCTGCAACCATTTTTCGGACTTCTGCTAGCAGGCCTCTTGTTGGGAGAGTCGGTGCCGTGGAGCATGGTCGGAGTGACAGCGCTCGTCGTGCTGTGCGTGTTTGGCGCTAAGCGGTTCTCTTAGCGGCGGCGGCGCCACATGGGTCACGTGTCGCCTTTTCAGGTGGTCGCACGGCTATCAAGCCAGCTGGCGCCGATCCGTCGCGACCCCTGACAATCGCGGTCACCGCGCCTGCGCCGCCTCCGCTGCACGCAACCGCCGGACATAGACCGCGCCCCAGGACAGGCCAAGGACGGCAGCCACCAGCGATCCCAGCAGGACGCCCAGCTTGGCCGCGTTCAGCAGCGACTCATCGGTGAAGCCGAGCATCGCGATGAAGATCGACATCGTGAACCCGATACCGGCGAGCAGGCCGATCAGCAGGATACCGCCCCACGACACGCCGGGCGGCAACCGGGCCCACCCCAGCTTCACCATGAGCCAGGTGGCACCGATGACGCCGACCGGCTTGCCGACCACCAGCGCGACCGCAACGCCGAGCATCACGAGATGCGCGCCGCCAGCCGACAGATCGATGCCCTGGAGGCTGACACCGGCATTGGCTAGCGCGAACAGCGGCATGATGACGTAGGCGACCCACGGATGCAGCGCCGTCTGTACGCGCACCACCGGCGGCAGCATCTCCCGCCGCGCAGCGCGAAGCTGACGCAACGGCGTCGCCAGCCGGTGCGCATCCTTTGTTAAAACCGCATCGCTCTGTCGCAACTCATCCGCGATACGCGACAACGCCTCGACCGGATGCTCGCGCATCATCATCGGGACCACCGGTGTCATGAGCCCGAGCACGACACCGGCGAGGGTCGGATGCGCGCCGGTCATCAGCAATCCGCTCCAGATGATCGCGCCCGGCGGAACATAATAGAACGCGGAACCGGCACCGATCCGCTGAAGCCCGAAGATCGCAACGATACCAACGCCTGCAACCGCAAAGCCGCCGATCTGGAGTCCACCGGAATAGAAGAACGCAATGATCAGAACGGCGATGACATCGTCGATGATCGCAAGCGCGAGCAGAAAGACCCTGACGTTTCCCGGGATCGAACGGCCCAGCAGGGCGAGCACCCCCACCGCAAATGCGATATCCGTCGCCGCCGGGACCGCCCAGCCTTGGGAGCGGACGGGATCGGCATTGAAGGCAAGATAGACGGCTGCCGGAACGATGACGCCGCCGGCTGCGGCGACCACAGGCAGTATTGCCTGATCGATCTGGCTCAGGGCGCCTTCATGGATTTCGCGCCTGATCTCCATGCCGACGACCAGGAAGAAAACCGTCATCAGCGCATCGTTGATCCAGAAATGCAGCGACCTGGAAAACACGAAGTCGCCGAGTCCGATCGATGCCGGCAGATGCCAGAGGGCGTGATAGCTCGATGCAAATGGGGAATTGGCCCAGATCAGTGCGATCGCGGCCGCGATCAGCAGCACGATGCCGCTGTTGGCCTCCACGTGCAGAAAGCGCTGCAGGGAGAGAAAGGCCCGTTCTGCAAGGATCTGTGTTCGCGAAAGATCGCGGTGGTGTCGCCTGGTCATGGTCGCACGCGCTCCGCGTGGCGGCCCGACCAGCGCACGACCTGCCGCACCGCCACATGCGATGGACACCCGGCCCCGGTTGTACACGAGGGGGGAGCGAAAACAACCCTGTCCGATGCTGGAACCGAGAGTACGCGCAGTCCTGCCGGACAGCGGCCCAGCGGCTCAGCTATTGTCCGCTCGCCTTGATCCTCCGTTCCAAGCGCGTGACGGCGGCGGCGCCATCGGAGTCCTTCGGCGACAGTTCGACGAACCTCCTGAAATCCGACAGCGCGTCCGAGAGCGAGCCCTTCATCTCCAGCGCGTTGCCGCGATTGAAATAGGCGCTGGCATCTTTCGGGTTGAGCTTGATCGCCTCATTGAGATCGGCAATCGCCTTGTCGAATTCCTTCTTGCGGATCAGTGCGACGCCGCGATTGTTGTAGGCCTTGGCGTAGCGCTTGTTGATCCTGATCGCCTCGGTCGAGTCGAGAATGGCCTTGTCGGGATCGCCCTTGCGGTTCCAGGCCACGCCGCGATTGCTGAGCGCGCGAGCGTGCTTCGGATTGAGTTTCAGCGCCTCGTTGAAATCGGCGATCGCCTTGTCCTGGTCGCCCTTGACGCTCCAGGTGAAGCCTCTGTTGCTGTACGAGTCGGCATCCTTGGGATTGGCCGGGATGGCCTTGTCGCAGGCCGCGATCGCCGCATCGCCGGTGCCCTTCGCGCAGAGTTCGCGCTCGCTTTGCGCGATGGCATGGCCGGCCAGGAGACAGCCGACGCTCGCAATGGAACAAAGTTGCAATAATGGCAGCGGCCGCATGGTCTCACCCCCTAACGGCAAGTTCCCTGCTTCTTTTGTACGCTCTGTCGATCTTCACCTTCTGGTCTTCGCACTTGGCCGACAGCTTAGCGCTTTGGCGAAAAGCCGGAACCACAATAAGGCGGTACAGGTGCGACATTTTTGAGATATTCTGCCCGTCATCGCCAAACCGATCCCCTCTACCGCGGGCGCATGATGTCCTCGGTCACGACCGAACCGCGCCCAGCCTGATTCATGAGTACGAACCCCGATACCGCCGCCGCGCTCGGCCGCAACCGCTCCTTCCTGCTGTTCTGGTTCGCGCGAGTCTCCACCAGCCTCGCTCTGCAGATGATGGTCGTCGCAGTCGCCTGGCAGGTCTACGACATGACCGGCCGCGCGCTCGATCTTGGCCTCGTCGGCCTCGCGCAATTCGTCCCGGCGTTCCTTCTGGTCCTGGTCGCGGGCGCGGTTGCGGACCGCTACGACCGCAGCAAGGTGGTACGCCTCGCGCAGATGACAGAGGCGAGCGCAGCGCTGGTGCTCGCAATCGGCACCTGGCAGGGCTTCCTGACGCGCGATCTCATTCTCGCGCTGGTGTTCGTGCTCGGGGCCGGCCGCGCCTTCGAGGCGCCGACCCTGCAGGCGCTGCTGCCGCGCCTTGTGCCGCTGCCAGTCCTGCCGCGGGCGGTGGCGGGCTCGGCCTCGGCGAACCAGGCAGCGACCATCGCCGGACCGGCGGTCGGCGGCCTCCTCTATGTGGTGAGCCCGACCATGGTCTACGCGCTGTGCACACTGCTGTTTGTCAGCGCCAGCATCCTGGTGGCCTTGATCCGCATCGAGCAGGTGGCGCCGAAGCGCGAGAAAGTGGATTTCTCCACCTTGTTCGCCGGCATCACCTTCATCCGCAACAACCCGCTGATCCTCGGCGCGACCTCGCTCGACATGTTCGCGGTGCTGTTCGCCGGAGCCACGGCACTGATGCCGATCTATGCGAAGGACATCTTTCAGGTCGGGCCCTGGGGGCTCGGCATCATGCGCGCGATGCCCGCGGTCGGCGCGCTGCTGATGGCGATCGCGCTGGCGCGCTGGCCGATGGTGCGCAATGCCGGCCGCAAGATGTATGCCGGTGTCGCCGTGTTCGGCGTGGCCACCATCGTGTTCGCGCTCTCGAGTTCGTTTCCGCTGTCGCTGTTTGCGCTGTTCGCGCTCGGAGCGGGCGACATGGTCAGCGTGGTCACGCGCCAGACGCTGGTGCAGGTACAGACGCCGGACGACATGCTGGGCCGCGTGATCTCGGTCAACGCGCTGTTCGTGGGCACCTCGAACCAGCTCGGCGAGTTCCGCGCCGGCGTGTTCGCGCATCTGATCGGCACGGTGCCGGCTGTTGTATTCGGGGGCGTCGCGACCCTTGCAATTGTCGCGCTATGGACGAGGCTGTTTCCGGCTCTGCTGAACGTGCAGAGCCTGCAGAAGGATGTGCGATAAACGCGATCAGGCGCCGGCCACCGCCGAGGCCGACGCGGACGCAGGCTCGATTCCGAGCCAGCGGTCGAGGAAATGCGACAGCCAGTTCTGCATCGCATAGTCGAAGACCAGCCGGTCCTCGAAATGCGCCACCCGCTGCTTGGCGCCCGGCATTTCCATGCGGTGCTGGCCGTAGATGGTCCAGCGGCACATCATCGCGTGGGTCACTTCGGGATGGAACTGGATTGCATAGGCGTGGTCGCCCTGCCGGAAGGCCTGCACCGGGAAGGTATCGCCCTCGGCCAGTAACGTCGCTCCCGCAGGCAGGTCGAAGCCTTCGCGGTGCCACTGATAGACATGGTCCGGCCAGACCTCGCAAAAGTTGCGGCCCTCAAGGGTTGGGCGGATCGGATAATAGCCGACCTCGACGTGTCCCTCACCGTGGGCATCCACCCGCGCACCAAGATGCCGCGCCAGCATCTGACCGCCGAGACAGATGCCGAGATACGGCTTGTTCTCCTTCAGCGGCACGCCGATCCAGTCGATCTCGCGTTTCACAAACTCCAGATCATCATTGGCGCTTTGCGGACCGCCGAAAATGATCGCCCCGGCATGGCGCTCGAGCGTGTCCGGCAGATCGTCACCCAGAGCCGGCCGGCGGATATCGAGCGGCACGCCGCGCTGGCGCAAATACTGACCGACCCGGCCGGGCGTGGAGTTTTCCTGGTGCAGGATGGTGAGGACGGGCAGCGACATCGGGTCCAGCTGAATGAGGCTCCGGCGACTCGTCTCGAACGTTAGCGGCTCTGTGCGACCTGACAACCGGCAGCGGCGGAAATGCCGCTATGAGGAAAGGCGCTATCTCGGCTCGGCGCGATGCCGCTTGGCCACCTGGGGCAGCAGAAGGGCGTGCGGGACGAGCCCGATGCCATAGACCAGCAGCTTGTTCAGGAAGCCGGGCACCACCAGCCGCTGGCCGGCCATCAGGCCGCGATAGCCCTCCGCCGCGACGCGGTCGGCATGCGTCGCCATTGGAGTCTGGACGACACCCTGGCCGGTCCCCGCCACGGCTTGAAACTCGGTCGGAACCGGCCCCGGGCAGAGCGCGGTGACGCGGATGTTCCGCAGCCTCCATTCCTCGTGCAGCGCCTCGGTAAAGGACACCACGTAAGCCTTGGTTGCGTAATAGACGGTATGATTGGGCCCGGGCAGAAAGCCCGCGACCGACGCGACATTCAGCAACCCGCCGCGCCGGCGTTCAAGCGCGTCGGCGAAACGCAGCGACAGGTCGGTCAGCGTCCGGACGTTCAGGTCGATCATCTCGAGCTGCCGCGCGCGGGGCAGCGACGCCGCGGCTCCGGCCAGTCCGAAGCCGGCATTGTTGACGACGAATTGCGGCTCAAGCCCTTCAGCGTCAAGCACCGCCGCGACCCGGTCTCCGGCGTCGGCTTGCGACAGGTCGGCCGTGACCACAAGAGGACGCGGGGCGCCGCTCCTTACGAGATCATCCGCCAGCGCATCCAGACGATCGGTGCGACGGGCCGCGAGAACGAGACGGTGTCCGTTGCGGGCAAAAACCCGCGTCAATTCAGCTCCGATCCCGGACGATGCGCCGGTGATCAGTGCGATCG
>JAEWHY010000418.1 GCA_023387555.1 Pseudomonadota bacterium | reverse complement strand
GATCAGGGCCTCGCGCTGCTCCGCCGGCAATTGCGACAGCGCCGCACGAAATTCCTGAAACTCCACGCGACCGATCTGATCGGGGTGCGATTTCAGCGTATCCGCCAGGCTGCCGTCCGCGTCTTCGACCTCACGACGGCGCTTTCGGTATTCCGATCGGAACAGATTGCGCAGGATCGTGAAAAGCCAGGCTGGCAGGTTGGTGCCGGGCTGAAATGACTGGATATTGGCAAGCGCCCGCAGGATGGTCTCCTGAACGAGGTCGTCGGCCCTGTCCACGTTGCCGGAAAGCGAGATGGCAAACGCGCGCAGGCTGGGGATCGCCGCCAGGATCTGGTCTCTGAGATCCGGATCGACACTCATTCGGATTTCCCTTCCGCCGGCGCCTTGTCGAGTTGCTTGAGCAGGTCGGCGAACCTTTCGGGCACGCCCTCCTGAACGACGTCGTCGTAAATCGCACGCAACTGCTGGCCGATCTTGTTCTGGATTTCCCGGTTCAAACCGGATGCGTTCTTCTGCTGCATGGCGTCCGGTTGCGGATTGACTGTGTCCGGTTGCGTGGAGGGTGATTTTGGTTTCGGTGTTCTCATTTCGTCCTCGCCGGCTCGATGACGCGGAACCGGTCCCATTGGTTGACGCAATGCATGGTGAAGCGAAAGGTTCCGCGGTTGGGAACTTTTTTTGTTAAGAGACGTTGGGGCCGCGAATGCTCTGGCCCAACGGGAGGGATTACGTGTCCGCTTCGCAAGCAATCGCACCTTATCTGCCGTTTCTGCGGCGCTACGCCCGCGCCTTGACCGGCAGTCAGTCCTCCGGCGACGCCTATGTGGCCGCCGCTCTGGAAGCCCTGATCGAGGATACCTCGGTCCTGGACGACGCCTCCTCGCCGCGGGTCGCGCTGTACAAGCTCTTCAGCAAGATCTGGAATTCGGTGGTGGTCAACGCAAAGGGGGCGCCCGAGGCCACGGCATTGCCGGCCGAGCAGCGTCTCAGCCAGGTAACCCCCCGGCCACGCCAGGCCTTCCTGCTGATCGCGCTGGAAGGCTTTTCGGAGGTCGATGCCGCGTCGATTCTCGATGTCGATGTGCCAACGCTGCGGCAATTGGTCGAGGAATCGGGTCGCGAACTGGCGGCCGAGATCGCGACCGATGTCATGATCATCGAAGACGAGCCGTTCATCGCGATGGATCTGGAGGGGCTGGTCGAAAGCCTTGGCCATCGCGTGCTCGGCGTCGCCCGCACGCATTCGGAAGCGATTACCCTCGCCAAGGCGAAGCGTCCGGGGCTGATCCTCGCCGACATCCAGCTCGCCGATGGCTCCTCGGGTCTCGATGCGGTCAACGAATTGCTGCGGTCGTTCGAGGTGCCGGTCATCTTCATCACCGCTTATCCGGAACGTTTCCTGACAGGCGAACGCCCGGAGCCGGCCTTCCTGATCGCAAAGCCATTCCAGCCGGCGACCGTATCCGCCGTCATCAGCCAGGCGCTGTTCTTCGAACGCAATGCACGCCGGCGCGAGCGGCGCGCCAGCTGATCGGCAAGCATCGGGACAAGGGACGAAGCGACGGCCGGACTATTTCCGGCCGTCGGGGGTTTCGGCAGGCTTGCGGGACCCCATCGAGAAGCCGAGCATCAGCGCCTCGAATACCATGGCGATGCGCTGGTCACGGGACAGGCCTTCCATTTCGGGATCCAGCGCTTTCGGCTTGCGCACCGCCGCGGGCGAAGGCGCAAGCAGGCGCGGCGCAAAGACGCCGGCGACCGCTATCAGCAGCAGGATCCCAGCGGCGGCAATCCGGGCGCCGATCGGCCCGAGCACCAGTTCGAGGGCAAGGAGCAGCGCCGATGCTGCGTAAATCAGCGCGCCGATGGCAGCGACGATCGCTAGGGTAAAACAGATGGCGTAGCGGCGCAGAGTGGCCACCGGGCGATCCAGGCTTTCGGCAACGAAATCGGACAGCGCCACGGCCCGTTACTCCGGCCGACGGGCGATCCCTGCAATAAAGCCGATGCCCGCCGCGATCGCGAGCGTGAGCAGCGGCCGCTTGTCGATTTCGCGTACGAACCGATTGACGGCCTGGGTGCCGAAGCGTGCGACTTCATCGGTGGCGGATGCGACGCTGGCCTGTGCCTGCTGGGTTGCCCGGCCGGTGAGGCCGGAGATCGCGTTCAGTACGATATCATTGGCGCTTTCCGCTGCATGGGACGCACCTTGCTTGGTGAGCTGGTTGAGCCGCGTGATGCGTTCATCGAGCGATGCGATCATGTCGGCGACCTCGGCGCGCATCGCGGCCACATCGTTGGCAACGGCAGCGCCCATGATGTGCCGCGCGCCTGCGCTTCGCGCGCGTGTGCTTGGTGCACTTTGTCGCGTGCGACGCTTCGCGATCTTGCGCGTCTTCGTCACGCCATTCTGCGACCGTGCCATCTCGTCAACTCCCGGTGATTTCGGCTGTGCGAACCAACGCCACCAAAACGGCATGGTTCCATTTTTGCCTGTGGCGCCGATCCGCAAGAAAAAGGGCGTGGCCGACTTGCGCCGAGCCACGCCCTGAAACCAGCCGACCGAGCACGAGGGGGAGGGGATGACGGCCGGCTGCCTGTTCAATGCGCAAGCCCGGAGTTCGTTCCGACGATAAATGCGCCTTTCGGAATTAAAGGCGGCCCTCGATGTTGCGTAAAAAAACCTAAGCTGGGACCTAACTCCCGGAAACATCTCGGGTTCTGAAGGCGTTGGGTTCAAAACCCATGGATGCTGGTTCTTTTAACGAGCAGACATCGTTACCCCGGCATGTGCAATTATTTCCACCACACCGCCGCGCGATGGCTCTTAGGATGCGGGTGATATGGTGGTGAAAAAGGCGCGGGGAAAAACAGTGAGAAGGGGCGTGAAGGCGCGCGCGCCCAGCGGTCAATCCGCCAAACGGCCAACCCGGCCGGCAACTCGGCCGGCCCTGTCCGAAACACGCCAGGCAACGCGCTCGCCATCGCTGAAAGAGCGTTTGGAGCAGGAAATCGGACGGCACGCCCGGACGCGAGCCCAGTTGAAGCTGGCCCGCGCGCATCAGCGCCGCCGTACGCAGGAATGCGACGAGCTCAAAACCTGCTTTGAAATCGCCTTTCGCGGCGCCAATATTTACGCCTTCGCCCAGGATCGCGAACTCCGCTACACGTGGATTGCAGGCCGCGATGAGGCGCGTGCGCGCATGTTCGGCCGCACTGACGATGAATTGTGGCCGGAGCAACAATCCCTGATCGCGCTCAAACGGCGCGTGCTCGAGACCGGCGTTCCCGAGGACGGCGAGGTGTCTTTCATCACGCCGGAGCGGCGCGCGCTGTTCGCCGTGCATGTTGATCCGCTGTTCGCGGCCGATGGCACGATCGAAGGAATCATGAGCACGGCTGTCGACATCAGCCGGATCCGCTCGCTGGAGAGCGAGCAGCGCCGGCTGACTGACGATCTCGCAACCACGGCGCAACGCTATGAATTCGCCTTGCGTGGATCGAACGTCACGGTGTTCACGCAGGACCCGGACTTTCGCTACACCTCGGTCAGCAAGCCGCTGTTCGGACATGACCCAGGCGCCATCCACGGCAAGACCGATGCGGAGCTCCTGTCGGAAGGGAGCGCTGCGGCTCTCATGGCGCTCAAACGCGAAGTCTTGCAAAAGGGCGAGCCGCGCGATGCCGAGTTGCGCATTGAGGATGGTGCAGGGACGCGCTGGTACGATTTTCACTTCGAGCCGATGCGGGATGTGTCGGGAAGCCTGATCGGACTGACCGGGGCCGCCGTCGATGTCACCGAGCGAAAGCAGAACGAGGCTCATCTGCGGCTGTTGATGCGCGAGCTGACGCATCGATCCAAGAATCTGCTCGCAGTGATTCAGGCGATGGCGCGGCAGTCCGCGCGGCACACCGGCAGCGTCCAGGCCTTTCTCGAACACTTCAGTGCGCGCGTTCAGGCGCTGGCGCGGTCTCACGACCTGCTGGTGCAGGAGAGCTGGCGCGGGGCGTCGCTCGGTGAACTCGTGCGACTTCAACTCTCGCATTATCTCGACCGCGATCCGGATCAGGTTTCGATCGACGGGCCCGATATCCGGCTCAAGCCGGAAGCGGCGCAGAGCCTGGGGCTCGCCTTGCACGAACTGGCGGCCAATGCGCTCAAGCACGGCGCATGGTCGCACCCTAAGGGGCATGTAGCGGTCACGTGGAGCCCGCTGGTGGACGGGGAAGGGGTCGAGTTGTGGTGGCGCGAGAGCGGCGGGCCGAAGGTCGAGGCGCCAAAGCGGCGCGGGTTCGGCAGCATCGTGATCGAGCACAATCTCACGCGCGCGCTCGACGCCGAGGTGAGCCTCGATTTCGTTTCGGACGGGCTGACCTGCCGGGTGGCGGTGCCGAAAAATCAGCTGGTTGCGCAATCGGCATAACGGAACGGCCCGTATCGCAGGGCGTTATCGCCGGAGTGCCGGTGCAGGCAAACTTGCCGCCCGGCTTCTGCTTCGGAGACACGGAAATGCTGCGCAAGACCGCTTGCGCCGTTGCGGGCCTCGCACTCGCCTGCACGGCGGGAATTTCCATCGCCAAGGTTTCCCAGTCAGACGAAATCGCCAACCTGGATCTTAGGTGGCTGCAAGGGGCCTCCAAGACAGACCGTCTTCCCATCGCTGCGATGCAGCAAACAGACACCGAAACGGCGGCCGTTGATCTCCCGGCCGCAAGCACGACAATCGTTACGAAGCGCCCGGTGCAGCCGAAACTAGAGAGCGCGCTGCGCCCGGTCCGGGTGCGCACCATCCGTATCGTCCCGGCCAATCCGGTGCGGGACGTCACGACCGAACAGGCCAGCAAGCAAAAACCGGCGGAAAAACTGCCGGTGGGATGCGAGCCGGCCTTCAGTCCGGTCACTAATCCTGCCTTCGCGCATATCGGTGTGCGCTGCGATTCCTGACCGCCCGATTGATGGCACGCTGAAATGAAAAAGCCGGAGCTCATCGCTCCGGCCTTTCAATGTTTCGAACCTGCGTCAGATCCGGCCCATCAACACCAGCACCAGCACCACCACCAGCAGCACACCGACGATGCCCGAGGGACCGTAGCCCCAGCCACGGCTGTAGCCCCAATTCGGAATCGCACCAATCAGGATCAGGATGAGAATGATGACGAGAATAGTGCCAAGCGTCATAGCAAGCTCCGATGTTGTTAATCCGAATGGTTCGCCGTCAGCACATTCGTGCTGTTTGGTTCTGTCTCACTCACACGCATCGTCGCCCCGGTAGCCCTTCCATTCGGGGCGCGATCAAACCTCAGCGATCAAACGCCGCAGGTTCTGCACGGTTCCGTCCAGCGGCCGCCGCATTTCGCCCGTGCAGGCGGGAACAATTCAGCGGCAGGCCCGTTCAATGAGGTCATGCATGTGCACATACGCGCGGTCGAACTGCATCGCGTTTCCGGAAGACCCGTTGGATGCGCGCTGTAACCATTTTACCCGGCGTCCCGAATTCCATTCGGCTCGATGACATCCCCGAGCCTCCTCTTGAGGATGGTCTGATCCTCGTGCGAACGCGTGCGCTCGGGATTTGCGGCACCGATCACGAGATCCTGGAAGGACTTTACGGCGCCGCGCCCGCAGGCGCGGAGCGGCTGGTGCTGGGACATGAGTCGCTTGGCGTCGTGCAGGAGGCGCCGTCAGGCAGCGGCTTTGCGCCGGGCGATCTGATCGTCGGTGTCGTCCGGCGTCCCGATCCGCTTCCCTGTCCGTCCTGCGCGGCCGGGGAATGGGACATGTGCCGCAACGGCGAATATACCGAGCGCGGCATCAAGGAGCGGAACGGCTTCGGCTCCGAGCGATTTCGTATCGAACCGGAATTCGCGGTCAAGGTCGATCGCGACCTCGGTCTGGCGGGCGTGCTGATGGAGCCGACCAGTATCGTTGCGAAAGCCTGGGATCATGTCGAACGCGTCGGGCGAAGGTCGAATGCCTGGTCTGCCGGTAACCTGCTCGTCACCGGCAGCGGGCCGATCGGATTGCTGGCGGCGTTAATGGGCCGGCAGCGCGGCCTCGACGTTCATGTTCTCGATCGCAACACCACGGGTCCGAAGCCCGGACTGATCGGCGATCTCGGTGCGATCCATCATGCAAGTTCAGAGACCTTGCGCGATCTGGGCTTCGACATCGTGATGGAATGTACCGCGGCATCGCCGTTGATCGTGGAGTCGGTCCGGCGCTGCGCGCCGTCCGGTATTGTCTGTCTGCTCGGAGTATCCGCATCGGGGCAGAAGACCGAGTTCGATATCGGCGGCTTCAACCGCAAGCTGGTGCTGGGCAACGAGGTGGTGTTCGGCGCAGTGAACGCCAACCTGCTGCATTACCGGCAGGCCGCCGATGCGCTGGCACGCGCAGACAAGGCATGGCTCGACCGGCTGATCACCCGCCGCGAGCCGCTGTCCCGCTGGCGCGAAGCCTTCACGCCGCGCAAGGGCGAGATCAAGGTGGTGCTTGAATTCGATTGATAACGGGCTGGCAGGTTGCTGGCGCGCGGATACGCGCCAACCGGGCCAGCGCTAGATGTTGAGCAGCAGCAGCCCAAACAAAACGCTGACCAGCGCGATGCTCGCGATCAAAACCACCAGCACCGGCCGGTCCAGGAAGCCCTGCCGGGACTCCACCGGTGTCAATTCCTCTCTGCCAAACATCCGGCGCCAGACCATCAGTAGCGACTCCCTGTCCTCGCGCAAATGCGCGGTTACAGGGGAAAACGCTTCCCCGATGATCAGGTTCCTGATTCATACGGCCTCATTGCCGCCCGGAAAATGCTATGCTCCGATCCGGCGCTCAGGCAGGGCCATTCGTTGAGAAGGAAGATTGCATGACCTCGTCGCTGATCATTCTTGTGGTGATTGCCGGTCTCGTATTCTGGGGAATATCGGTCTACAACGGCCTCGTCGCGATGCGGCAGCGCGTGAGCCAGGCCTTCGCCGATGTCGACGTGCAGCTCAAGCAGCGCCACGATCTGATCCCCAATCTGGTGGAAACCGTCAGGGGCTATGCGACCCACGAGCGCGAGACGCTCGATGCCGTGGTGAAGGCCCGCAACGCTGCGATCGCGGCGCAGGGGCCTGCCGCACAGGGCGCCGCGGAAAATGTGCTGAGCGGCGCGCTCCGCCAGCTGTTCGCGCTGGCCGAGGCCTATCCGGACCTGAAGGCCAATACCAACTTCCAGCAGCTCCAGACCGAACTGTCGGACATCGAAAACAAGATTGCCGCCGCACGCCGCTTCTTCAACAACGCGGTTCAGGAATACAATACTGGGATCGAGAGCTTCCCGGCGGTGCTGGTCGCGGGATCGCTCGGATTTCACCGGCGCGAATTCTTCGATCTCGGCGAGGCGCGGCCGCAGCTCGAGCAGGCACCGCAGGTCAAGTTCTGACGTTGGACCTTGGCAGGGCGCGGCGGCAGGGCGTTGAAGCATGGCGGCCTATGGCCTCTACACGCATATCCGGAGCAACCGCCGCCGCTCGGTGGCGCTGCTGATCGGCCTGTTCTTCCTCGTCTATCTGATGACCTTCGCCGGCGCGCTGATGGCGGAGGCGTTTGTCGACAGCCGCGCGTCCTTCGAAACCATCGTTGCGCGCGCCTGGAATGACCTGCTCGGCTCGGTGCCGATCGTGACCATCGGCACCCTGATCTGGATCGCGATCGCCTATCGTTTTCACCAGCGCATGATCGACGCGCTGACCGGCGGCCACGAGGTCACCCGCCGCGAACAGCCGCGGCTCTACAACATGCTGGAAAATCTGTGCATCTCGCGCGGCATCCCGATGCCGAAGCTGAAGATCATGGACAGCCCGCAGCTCAACGCCTTCGCCACCGGGCTCAACCAGAAACAATATTCGATTACGGTCACGAGCGGTCTCATCGACCGCCTGAACGATGCCGAACTGGAGGCCGTGCTCGCGCACGAACTGACCCATATCCGCAACGGCGACGTGCGGATGATGGTGATCGCGGTGATCATCGCCGGCGTGGTGTCCTTTGCCGCCGAAATCTTCTTCCGCGTCATGTTTCGCGGCGGCATGCGGATGGGCGGCGGCAATTCGTCCGGCAGCAGCAGCGATCGCAAGGGCGGTGCGGGCGCCGCGATCCTCCTCGCCGTGGTGCTGATTGCGGTCGCCTGGTTCCTGTCTCTGGTGATCCGGTTTGCGCTGTCGCGGTCGCGCGAATTCCTGGCCGATGCCGGCGCTGTCGAACTGACGAAAAACCCGGATGCCATGATCATGGCGCTGCGCAAGATCGAAAATCGCGGCGAGCTGGAAGGCGTCACTTCCGCAGTGATGGAGATGTGCGTCGACAATCCGCGGGCCGGCTTTGCCGATCTGTTCGCCAGTCATCCCTCGATCGACAGCCGCGTGTCCGCTCTGGTGCGGATGGCCGGGGGGCATGATCCGGGACCGATCGCAGCGCTGCCCGAACTGGGCGAAGCTCGGGAACAATCCGCCCCGGCTCAGGGCGCGGAGGAAGCTGCGCCGAATGCATCAGGCCCATGGGGCCCGCTGCCATTGCCGGGCGGCCGCGGGCCGTGGGGGCCCACGCAGGGATAAGGCTTAAGGCCGGTATACGCCGGTCAGCGGGTCGCGACGCAGCGTCGGATGCTGCGCGCGTTCGGACTTGCTGGCTACCGGCGACAGGCGCGCCTCTTCGAGCTCCTCGTTGACGTGCCGATAGGCACGCTGCGCCAGGCGACCGAGCGCAAAGGCCGCCACCGCGCTGGCAGCCCACATCACAATTCGCGGCAGGGCCGGTATCATCTTCGCGTCTTCCGTCCGCATCCTAAAGTTTCACAATCCATAGCGGGCCCAGATGGCCCTTGTCTCCGCCGCCGACAGGGCGTCTTCGGCGAGGCTGGCGCCAGCGCTGCCGATCAGTCCCGCGGCCAGTTGCGCGCCGACACCGGGCACCCTCCGCCCGAACCAGCCGCGCTCCGCAATCAGCGGGAGATACACATTCTCGCCGAACCGCGCCCGCAGGAACGAGCGCACCTCGGCGATGCCGTCGATCAGCCCGAAACGAACCGCCTGATCACCGGCCCAGTATTCGCCGGAGAACAAGGCCGATTCTGGGCCGGTTAGTTTGCTGCCCCGGCGCTCCTTCACGAGCGCAATGAAGCCCTCGTGAATGTCCTGCTGGATCGCCTTGATGTGAGCGACGTCGTCCGGATTTTCCGGCAGGAACGGGTCGAGGATCATTTTTCGATCGCCGGCTGTATAGACGCGCCGCTCGATGCCCAGTTTTTCCATCGCCTTGTTCAGGCCGAAGGTCGCGCCCACGACGCCGATCGAGCCGACAATTGAAAACGGATCGCAGTAAATCTCGTCGCCGGCGCAGGCGATCATGTATCCGCCGGACGCGCCGACATCCTCGATGAAGACCAGCACCGGGATTTTCTTTTCCTCGGCCAGTTGCCGCACCCGGCGATAGACCAGATGCGATTGCACCGGCGAGCCGCCCGGCGAATTGATCAGGAGCGCGACGGCCTTGGCGCGCCGCATGGAAAACGCGCGGTCGAGCAGGCGCGAGACGCCGGCAAGCGTGATGCCGGGCCGCAGCGGGGTCGAGAAGCCGACCACGCCGGTCAGCCTGACCACCGGAACCACGGGGGTCGCGCTTCGCATCCGCGCGGGGAGGAACGATTCAAAAAACTTGCGGACCTGATCGCCCGAAATCTCTGCCATCGAATTCATCCTCAACTTCTGGTGAACGCGTCGCGCGAGTTACGCGACATTAACCGAAACGCGATGTGAATACGCCGCAAGGGGCGACCGCGATCCCGCGCGGCCGGACCGGTGAGTGGGCACATGACCATGAAGATCTATATGTTGATTGTCCTGCTCGGAACGATCGCGACATTTGCACACATATCGTCGCTTGCGGACAGCGCGGTGAAGCGCGAGCCCTCGGGCTGACGGGTCCCAACGATCAGGTGATCTGCAGCGCCGAGCCTTGTCGCAGGATGGCTTCGGCGTCGGCGGTCGGGCGCAGATCGCTTCCATTGAGCAGCAGCGGCGGCAAGAGGCGAAGCGGCGCGCGGGCATTCTTGCGGGCGTTTGCGATCACCCGGTTGGCGAGCCGTCGCGGCCCCGGATAGACCGGCAGGATCGTCACCGCGCCAAACCCCTGCGCTAGCGCCGCGGTCACTTCCGTCAGACCTTCCGCCCGCCAGATCAGTGTCACGCTGCCGTCTTCGCGCAGGCTCGCGTGCGCGCTCGCCATCCAGTTCGCAAGCAGGCCATCCGTTGCCGCATGGGCGCTGCGCCGTCCGGGATCGGGCGATGGCTGCAGGCTCGCGCTGTTGAAGGGCGGGTTCATGAAGACGTGGTCGAAATCGCTGTCCGCCGGCAATGCAGTGACATCCTGCGTCACCGCCCGCGCGACGGCGGCGAAGCCGTTCCGCATGATGTTCGAATGGGCAAGCGCGCTGAGCGCCGGATCGATCTCGTACAGCGTGGCGTCGATCGAGGACACGCGGGCAAGGAGCGCGAGGCCCGCCGCACCGACGCCGGTGCCGAATTCGGCCACCCGGTCTCCGGCCCTGGCCGGGACCGCGGCCGCCAGCAGGATCGCGTCATGCCCGAACCTATGCCCGCGCCTCGGCTGGTGGAGCCGCAGCCGGCCGTTCAGGATGGCGTCGTCTGTGATGTCGGGGTCGTCGGCCAGATTCCCGGTCATGGCGATAGTGGCCGCAATTCCTGCCCCATGCCGGCATCGGTCAGGAGCTGGCGCGCTTCCCGTTCGGCGTCTTCTTCGACCAGAATCCGGCGCGGCAACATACCGATCGACCCTTCGAGCACGCTCATGTTCTGGTCAAGCACCAGATAGGCGATATGGGCCCCGGAAAGCAGCGCCTCTATGGCGTTGATCAACACGGGGTCGTTGGTTCGGACGATTTCGCGCAAGGGGTCTGTCCTGGCTGGCCGGCGTGGCGCATCGCGGCGGTCTGCCGCAATCCGGGCCACAAACGGGTTGTATCTCGGTCTTTCGCAATGGCGCGAAATGGCGTATCGCGGCAAAGCGGCGCACTTGCCCGCCTACAATAGCGTTTCTATTCTGGTTTCGTCCGGTCCGGGAGTACTTGTTTGGCTGTTGTCATCCCCTTTGAATCGCAGCCGTCGGCGTCGATCAACAGGCTCGTCGAGCTGGTCGCGCCGGATATGGAGAAGGTCAACGGCGCGATCCTGGCACGGACCGGGTCGCAAGTGACCATGATACCGGAAGTCGCGAACCACCTGATCAATTCGGGCGGCAAGCGGTTGCGGCCGATGCTCACCCTGGCAATGGCACAGCTCTCCGGTTACGGCGGCGAGGGCCATATCAAGCTCGCGGCGGCGGTGGAATTCATGCACACCGCGACGCTCCTTCACGACGACGTGGTCGACGAGAGCGATCTTCGGCGCGGTCGGCGCACTGCGCGCACCATCTGGGGCAACCAGGCGAGCGTCCTCGTCGGCGACTACCTCCTCGGCCAGGCCTTCAAGATGATGGTCGAGGTCGGCTCCATGCGGGCGCTCGCGATCCTCTCGAATGCTTCGGCGGTGATTGCGGAAGGCGAGGTCTGGCAGCTTTCGGCCGCCAAGCGCCTGACGACGCGCGAGGAGGACTACCTCGCGGTGATCGACGCCAAGACCGCGGCACTGTTCTCGGC
>JAEWHY010000511.1 GCA_023387555.1 Pseudomonadota bacterium | reverse complement strand
GGTTCGAGCAGCACCGGGTGGCATTGCGGCAAGGCTTCCACCACGCCGATCCGGCCCGCGGTGCGGAACGCCTGATCCGATGAATCGACGGTGTGAAACGAGCCGTCGATCAGCGTCACCGAAACGTCGACCACCGGAAAGCCGAGCGGGCCGTGTTTCAGCGCGTCGATCACGCCCTCCTCTACCGACGGGATGTAGTTCCGTGGCACCACGCCGCCGGTGATGGTTTCTGCGAACTGGAAGCCGGTGCCGCGGGGTAGCGGCTTGACGTCGAGCACCACGTCGCCGAACTGGCCATGGCCGCCGGACTGCTTCTTGTGCCGGCCGCGCTGCTGCACCGTCTTCTTGATGGTCTCGCGATAGCCGACGCTCGGCTGCCGCTTCTCGATCGCGATGCCGAAGCGATCGATCAGCCGCTCGGTGATCACCCGCAGATGCATCTCGCCCTGGCCCCACAGGATCACTTCGTGGGTATCGGGATTATGCACGACCGAAATCGAGGGGTCTTCCTCGATCAGCTTGTTCAGCGCCTGGCCGAGCTTGACGTCGTCCTTGCGCTCCTTGGCGGCGATCGAAAGCGCCAGCACCGGCGGATACGGTACGACCTCGGCGAGGCGCGCCGGATGCTCCTTGCCGGACGCAAGCGTGTCGCCGGTCCTCGCGTTATCGAGCTTGCCGAAGGCGACGGTCTCGCCGGTCTGCGCGGGGCCGCGTTTCTCGAACGCCTGTCCCATCATCTTGAACACGCCGGAGACGCGGCCGGCGTCGCGGTCCTGCGAGTTGAGCATCGTTCCGTCGCCGATCTGCCCCGCCAGCACGCGCACCACCGACATCTTGCCGCCATGTGCGGTGTTGATCGACTTCATCACATAGCCGACGGCGTCGTTGCCGTTCGGCTTCACGCCGAGCCGGCTTGCGGTCGCCTCGACATTCGGCGCCTCGTGACGCAGCGCCTTGAGGAGCCGCAGCACGCCATTGGTGCGGGTGGCGACGCCGATCAGCACCGGGCAGACCTGCCGCTCACGCAATTCCTTGGCGAGATCGTCGAACACCCTGTCGCGCGGCGGCGGAATGTCCTCCAGCAACTGCTCCAGCAGTTCGTCGTCGTGATCGGCCAGCGTCTCCAGCATGGTGAAGCGCGCGGTCCTTTCGCGGTCCAGATCCTCGCCTGACAGTTCGATCACTTCGGACGCGGCGTGCTCCTTGTAGACATGAGCGCGCTCCAGCGCGAGATCGACAAAGCCGGTGATGATGTCGTTCTTCCAGATCGGGATCTGCCGCAGCAGCAGCGGCACGCGGGACGCCGGCTGCAGGATCTGCAAGGTTTCGCGCAGACGCTTGTCGGCCTTGTCGATCTTGTTGAGGAACAGGAAGTGCGGAATCTGCTGGTCTTCGAGTTCGCGCAGCACCAGCTGCAATTGCGGAACCTTCTTCTCGTCCGCCTCGCAGACCACAACGGCCGCGTCGACTGCCGGCAATGCCGCACGCATATCGTGGATGAATTCGATCGAGCCGGGGCAATCGACAAACGTGAAGCTCTCGTCCATGAACGTCGTGGTCGCGACCGACAGCTCGACACTCATCGCGTGATGGCGGGCCTCTTTCGAATTGTCGCCGACGCTCGTTCCGGCCTCGACGCTGCCCTGGCGCTGGATCGCGCCGGTGCGCGCCAAGATCGCCTCGAGCAATGTGGTCTTTCCGCTCTGGAAGGGGCCCACCAATGCAATGCACCGGGGACCCGTCGGCCTATTGCCGTTGGCTCTAGTGCCGCCCGCATTCGCTTCCGTCATCGACGCCTCCCGTTACCACAGGGGCGCGATGCAGTTCGAAAACCGCGTAGCATTTCTTCGGCATCACGCCCGGTTTGGGCGCCTGACCCGAAGGGCCGGTATCAGTCCGGCCATGTGTCAGACGCCGGAAGCGCTATGCTCTGCGCACTTTGCGGCAAAGGCAAGGGCGTCACGACGCGATGCGCAACTTTGCTAATGCCGCGTTGCGGAAATTCCCGTCATTTGCGCGGCACATGCGAGATCAGAATCGCGGAATATCCGGGAACGCCACTTTTCCCGCCTTCACATGCATCCGCCCGAGTTCGGCGCAGCGGTGCAGCTGCGGAAACACCTTTCCGGGATTGAGCAATCCCTGCGCGTCGAAAGCGCATTTCAGGCGCTGCTGCTGGTTGAGGTCGATCTCGGAAAACATCGCCGGCATCAGGTCGCGCTTCTCGATGCCGACGCCATGCTCGCCGGTGAGCACGCCACCGACTTCGACGCACAGGCGCAGGATGTCGGCGCCGAAGGCTTCGGCCTTGTCGAGTTCGCCCGGCACATTCGCATCGTAGAGGATCAGCGGGTGCAGATTGCCGTCGCCGGCATGGAACACATTGGCGACCTGCAGGCCGTAGGCCTCGCTCATCTGCCGCATGCGCGACAGCACCAGCGGCAATGCGGCGCGCGGGATGGTGCCATCCATGCACAGATAGTCCGGCGAGATGCGGCCGACCGCCGGGAACGCCGCCTTGCGGCCGGCCCAGAACAGAAGCCGTTCGTCCTCGCTCTGCGAGACCCGGCAGGTGGTTGCGTTGCAGTCCCTTGCGATCGCCTCGACCCGCTCGATCAGATGATCGACCTCGGCCTGCCCGCCGTCCAGTTCGACGATCAGCAGCGCCTCGACATCGAGCGGGTAACCGGCGTGGACGAACTC
Organism: Pseudomonadota bacterium; assembly: GCA_023387555.1. GTDB lineage: Bacteria > Pseudomonadota > Alphaproteobacteria > Rhizobiales > Xanthobacteraceae > Pseudorhodoplanes. The sequence continues at coordinate 3,736 of JAEWHY010000511.1, read as the reverse complement.
CTCGACCGCATGAATTGCGGGGCGGTCCATCATTTCCATACCGCCGGGGATGATGCCGGCGCCGATGATGCGGCCAACGCAGGCGCCGGCGTCTTCCGATGTGGGGAAGCCCACCAGCAGCGCCCGCGCGGTTTCCGGCTTCTTGAGAATGCGCACGGTGATCTCGGTGACGACACCGAGCAGGCCTTCCGAGCCATTGATCACGCCGAGCAGGTCATAGCCGCCGGCATCGAGATGCTTGCCGCCGATCCGCACGATCTCGCCGGTCATCAGCACCATTTCGACGCCGAGCACATTGTTCGTGGTCATGCCGTATTTCAGGCAATGCACGCCGCCGGAGTTCTCCGCGACATTGCCGCCGATGGTACAGGCGATCTGCGACGACGGGTCAGGCGCATAATAGAAGCCGCGATGCGCGACTGCGTTCGAAATGCCAAGATTTGTGACACCGGGCTCCACCACGGCGACACGATTGTCGAAATCGATCTCGCGGATCCGGCTGAACTTCGACATGCCGAGCAGCACGCCGTCCTCCAGCGGCAGGGCGCCGCCCGAAAGCGAGGTGCCGGCACCGCGCGGCACCACCTTGATGTTGTTCCGGTGGCAATAGCGCAGAACCTCGGAAACCTGCTGCGTCGTGGACGGCAGCACGACGACGAGCGGCAATTGCCGGTAGGCCGTCAGCCCGTCGGTCTCGAACGGGCGCATCTCGCGTTCGCCTTCGATCACGCCCTCGCCCGGCACGATCGCGCGCATGGCCGCAACAATGGCTTCGCGCCGCGACAAAACCTCGCGATCGGACTCCGGCATCAGCACAGACATTGAATCAATCCTTTACCGCGTCACGCGGCACGGAGGTTATCCAATTGCGGCGGCGGCGACGAGAGCGCAGAATGCAAATTGTTTCGACCTCACGTCTCACACCTACCGTATTTTCCGCTGACATCGGAGCGTCTCAATGATCAAGGATATTGTCGTCAATCTGACACCGGGGACCGAGAACGACCCGGCCCGCCGATACGCGATATCGCTGGCAGAAGCCTTTGACGCTCATGTTACCGGCGTCGCCTTCGCCTATGACCCGGCGTGGCCACCCTCCATCACCGACATGGTCGGTGGCGACATCGTGAGCTCATTGATCGAGGAGACCCGGGCCAAGGCGCGCAAGGTCGCGGAGTCGTTCGAAGCGGCTGCCGCGGTGTCGAACCTGTCGGTCCAGACGCTGACACCGGAGGCATCGCTGGCCGGTGCCGCCGAGACCTTCGCAAATCTTGCCCGCAGCTATGACCTCGCAGTGCTCAAGCAATCGGAGTCCGACGAGGATGTCACCTCCCAGACCCTGATCGAGGCGGCGCTGTTCAATTCGGGGCGCCCGGTTCTCATCGTCCCGTACATCCAGAAGGACGGCTTTTCGATCAAGCGCGTCCTCGTCTGCTGGGACGGCAGCCGCGCCGCTGCCCGCGCGGTGGCGGACAGCCTGCCGCTGATCGCCAGGGCGAACAACGTCCAGGTCCTGACCGTTGTGACCGGCAAATTCGAGGAGAACGACGTCAGCGGCGCCGATATCGCCGAGCATCTGGCACGCTACAAGTTGCGCACCGAACTGGCGCGCCTGCCCGCCGCCGATATCGACGTCGCTAGCGCGATCCTGTCGCATGCCGCCGACGTGAATGCCGATCTGATCGTCATGGGCGGGTTCGCCCATTCCCGGCTGCGGGAGTTCGTGCTCGGGGGCGCCACCCGCAGCATCCTGCAGTCCATGACGGTCCCGACCCTGATGTCGCACTGACGCGCGACAGCCGGGAACCTAATCACACGTGCCGCATTGATTGCGTCCTGCACAGGGCCGGTCCCCGGACCGGCCATGTGCGATGAGTGATGGGGGATGGATGTCGTTTTCGTTCGGCATCGAGGAAGAATATTTTCTGGTCGACCGCGCGACCATGGCCGTCGCGCGGCATATGCCGGACGGCTTTTTCGCGGCGGCGAAGGCCACGCTCGGAGACCAGGTCACCGGGGAATTCCTGCAGTCGCAGATCGAGATCGTGACCGCCCCGCAGACCGATATGGCGGCGGCCAGCACCGATCTGCGCGATCTGCGGCGCACGCTCGGCGCCATCGCCAATTCGCACGGGCTCGCCATCCTCGCCGCCGGTACCCATCCGACAGCGGTCTGGGAGCGCTCGCGGCAGTCGGTCAGCAAACGCTATGACAGCGTGATGGACGACCTGCAGATGATCGGCCGCCGCAACATGCTGTGCGGCATGCATGTGCATGTGGAATTGCCCGATCCCGATATGCGGGTCGACGTGATGGTGCGTATGCTGCCGCATGTGCCGCTGTTCATCGCGCTGGCCACCTCCTCGCCGTTCTGGCGCTCGCAAACCACCGGACTGCTAGGCTATCGGCTGGCGGCCTACGACGAGTTGCCGCGCACCGGGCTCCCGGAATTGCTCCGGACCAGGGCGGAATTCGACGCCTATATCGATGCGCTGGTTCGGGCCGGCGTGATGCCCGACGCCAGCTATATCTGGTGGGCGTTGCGGCCCTCGCTCAGACATCCGACGCTCGAATTGCGGGCGCCCGACGTCTGCACCCGGGTCGAGGACGCCATTGCGGTCGCAGCGCTCTACCGTGCGGTGACGCGCCGCCTCGCGCTCAATCCGGGCCAGAACAACGGCATGGATGCGATTGCGCGCGCGATCGTGGTGGAGAACAAATGGCGGGCGCAGCGTTACGGCGTCCACGGCAGCTTCGCGCGCATCGAAGGCACCGGCTCGATTGCGGTTGCGGAAATTCTGGAAGACGTGATTGCCGAAGTCGCGCCGGATGCGGACGCCCTCGGCTGTCTCGATGCGGTCCTGCAATGCCGGAAGATCATCGAGCGCGGCACGTCGGCGGACTGTCAGATCGCGATCTACGATCAATACGCCGACAATCCGGAGCATGCGTTGCGCCAGGTGGCGGAATGGCTTGTCGAGACCACGGTGCTGTGACCGGCTTCTAGCTTTCCTCCATCGCGGGCAGCGCAATCTGCACGACAAGGCCCCGGGCCCGCGCATCGACCACGCCCAAAGCGCGCAGCGTCAACAGGGTCAGCGCCTGGACGGCATCCCGGCTGCGCGCCGGATCGCTGTCGCTGTCCGCAGCGAGCGGACCGACGAGACCTTCCAGCATGGCTCCCACCAGCGCCGCGGCAGCAAGCCTCGTGTCCTGCGACGGCAGGTGACCCGCCTGCATCGCCGCCGTAATGCGGATCTCGAACTCGCCGGCGAGCGCACGGCGGAACGCGGTCCGCACGGCCTCGACCTCGGTTTCCGCCGGATCCGCGATCATCGCCCAGAACAGCTTGCGCTGGCGCAGCGCACGCACCGCAAAGGTCGCGATCGCTGCCGCGAGCGCCGACAGCGGCCCCGGCGCGGCCTTGCCGGCATTTGCGATCGCAGCCACCTCGCGCTCGGCCATGACGCCGATCAGCGCGATCACCAGTTCGGCCTTGGAGGGGAAATAGCGGTAGACCGTGCCGGTCGCGATCCCGGCGCGCTCGGCAACCTGGGCGACCTGCACCGCCGCCATCCCGCCCTCGGCGGCGGCGGCCCGCGCCGCCGCCATGATCGCCTGATGGCGGGCGGCCTGCTTGCGGGCGACATGCGCGGTGCGCCGGTAGGGCATGAATGGAGTGAATCATGATTCACGTCATCGTGGCAAGTTCGCCACGAGGCGCATGCCCTCACTG
>JAEWHY010000383.1 GCA_023387555.1 Pseudomonadota bacterium | reverse complement strand
ATGCCGAACCGCAGCGTCTGCGGACCATAGAACTTGCCGGCGGAATAGTTCTGCGGCGTCCACACGCCGGCTCCCGGCCCCTGATTGATGGAGATCGGCGAGTCCATCACCACGGTCGAGGGCGTATAGCCATTGTCGAGCGCGGCCGCATAGACGAACGGCTTGAACGACGAACCCGGCTGGCGCAGCGCCTGCGTGGCGCGGTTGAACTGGCTCTGATCGAAGGAGAAGCCGCCGACCATCGCGAGCACGCGGCCGGTCCAGGGGTCCATCACCGTGATCGCCCCGCCGATTTCCGGAACCTGGCGCAGCCGATACTGCACTTCCTGGCCGTCCTTGGCCTCGCCGAGCGGCTCGACATAGATCACGTCGCCGGGCTCGAGCACCTGATTGACCTTGGTCGGAACCCGTCCGCGCTGCGGACCGGACGCAGCCTTGGCCCATTTCACGCCGTCCAGCGGGATGATTCCCACACGCCGTTCGCGGACCACCGCGCCGCCCGGCTCGCGCGGCGGCTGGAAGCCGATGCGGGCGGATTGATCGGAGGTCTCCAGCACCACCGCCATCCGCCAACCGATGTCCGACAGCGCCTTCACCTCGGCGAGCTTGACGCCCCAGTCGCCTGAGATGTCGAGCTTCTGCACCGCACCGCGATAGCCTGCCCGCTCGTCGTAGCGGATCATGCCATCGACCAGCGCCTTGCGCGCGAGTTGCTGCAGCTTCGGATCGAGCGTGGTGCGCACCGAAAGGCCGCCCTCGTACAGCTTCTTCTCACCGTATCGATCGTAGATCTCGCGCCGGACCTCCTCGGCGAAATACTCGCCGGCAAAGATGTGCGAACCGGTCGGGCGCGCCGTGACGGCCAGCGGCGTCTTCTTGGCGGCCTCGCCATCGTCCGCCTTGATGTAGCCGTTCTCGACCATGCGATCGATGACATAGTTGCGGCGCTCGGTCGCGCGCTCGCGCTGGCGGAACGGATGCAGCGTCGACGGCGCCTTCGGCAGCGCCGCGAGATAGGCCGCTTCCGCGATCGTCAGTTCGTGCACCGACTTGTCGAAGTACAAGAGCGACGCGGCCGCGATTCCGTAGGCGGAGAAGCCCAGATAGATCTCGTTGAGATACAGCTCGAGAATCTTGTCCTTGGTGTAGGCGCGCTCGATCTTCATCGAGAGCAGCGCTTCCTTGATCTTGCGCGTGAACGAGACCTCGTTGGTCAAAAGGAAATTCTTCGCCACCTGCTGGGTGATGGTGGATGCGCCCTGGGGACGGCGGCCGGTGCCGTAGTTCTGGACGAACAGTAGGCCGGCGCGCGCCAGCCCCTGAAAATCGAGACCGCCGTGCTCGTAGAAGTTCTTGTCCTCGGCCGAGAGGAAGGCATGGATCACCCGCTTCGGCACCGCCTGGATCGGGAGATAAAGCCGGCGCTCGCGCGCATATTCGGCGACCAGCGAACCGTCGGTCGCATGCACCCGCGTCATCACCGGCGGCTCGTAGTCCTGCAGCTGCGAATAATCCGGAAGGTCCTTCGAGTAATGCCACATCATGCCCGCGACGCCGGCGACGCCGACCAGGAACAGGATGGTCCCGACCGCGAACAGAAAGCCGAAAAACCGCAGCATCAATCTCATGACAGCACAACCATTGGCGCGAATCGGACCCGCGCGGCACAGGCCGGCGGCGACGCCGTTCGAACACGCAGCACTCTATCGGAATTTTCGCTGATATTACAGCAGCCCCGATCCGGACACAGGGGGCTGTTTTCTTGTCGAAACTGAGGCTTTCGCCGGAAAACCCCGCCCGGCCCTGCCCAACAGCGGCATTATCCCGCCTCAGCCCGATCCCGGCCCATTGGCCCGGCCCATGCCCAGGCTCACCGGCCGCATAACACGCAGCTCGCGTGGAAGAAAATTAGTCGCAGCCATCTGGAAATGTCGAGGCGCGGCGTTCGGTCCGGTTCACAAGGCCGCCTCGCTCCTGTCGGCTGCAGAAAACGAGCCGTGCGCTTTCCAGTTGTGTTTTTTTTGGGGGGATATGGGAGCCCGACCAGCCGGACCGGCGCTGGTGCGACGCCACAAGGCGCACCTAGCAGTCACCACTGCGGCGATCATTCTATTCTCGCAACCGGCCTTTGCCATCGACGTCACAAATTTCAGCGAACTCAGCGCCGCGATCGAGACCGCGCGCACCACGCCGAACACTGAAATCGTTCTGAAGAACAATATCACCCTCACCGCAGACCTGCCGGCGTTGCAGGGCACCGGCACCATTATCCGCAGCGATCCCGGGCAGAATTATGCGATCGACGGCGGCAACACCTATCGCGGCCTGTTCGTCTATTCCGGCGGTGTGCAGATCGAGAACCTGACGATTGCAAATGCCACGGCGCAGGGCGGCAGAGGCGGTAACGGAACGGTACATGGCGGCGGCGGCGGTGCAGGATTGGGCGGCGCGCTGTTCGTCAATGCCGGCGCCACCGTGACTGTCAGCAACGTGTCGCTGCAAAGCAACCAGGCCATTGGCGGCGCCGGTGGGAATGGCGGGGCCGGAACCGGTCAAGGCGGTGGCGGAGGCGGACTTGGCGGCGACGGAGGCAATAGCACCGATTTTTGGGGTTGGGGCGGTGGCGGAGGCATCGGCCGGGGCGCGACCGGTGGCGGCGGCGGCGCCCCCGGGGCGCCAGGCATTGTGACCGGCGCTGCGGGCGGAGGTGCCGGGTCGGGCAGCAA
>JAEWHY010000377.1 GCA_023387555.1 Pseudomonadota bacterium | reverse complement strand
CGCGAGCTGCTGCGCGCAGGCCATGCCGGCCGGCCCCGAGCCGATCACCGCGACCTTCTTGCCGGTCCTCTGCGAGGCAGGCTCCGGCTTGATCCAGCCGCTCTCGATCGCCTTGTCGGCGATCGCGCATTCGATGGTTTTGATCGTGACCGGATTGTCGTCGATGTTCAGCGTGCAGGACGCCTCGCATGGCGCCGGGCAGACCCGGCCGGTGACTTCCGGGAAATTGTTCGTCGAGAGCAGGTTGCGGGCCGCTTCTTCCCAGTCGCCGCGATAGACGAGGTCGTTCCAGTCCGGGATCTGGTTGTTGACCGGGCAGCCGTTGTGACAATACGGGATGCCGCAATCCATGCAGCGCGACGCCTGTTCGCGGGTTTCGCTCTCGGGGAGCGGCACGACGAACTCGCGGTAATGCTTGATACGCTCCTCGACCGGAGCGTAATCGCGATCCTCGCGTTCGATTTCGAGAAAGCCGGTGACCTTACCCATGTGGACTCTTACTCGGCGGCTTCCAGAGCATGGGCGGCCTGCATTTCTTTCAGCGCCCGGCGATATTCGAGCGGCATGACCTTGCGGAACTTGCCGCAATAGCTCTGCCAGTTGTCGAGGATCGCCTTCGCCCGCGTTGAACCGGTCAGCTTCGCATGCTGGCCGATGTAATAGCGCAACCGTTCGGCGTCATAGCGGGTCATGTCGGTGAGAATTTCGACGCGGCCCGCGGTCTCGAGGTCGTGCTTGGAGTGATAGACTCGGTCGTTGATGTCTTCCTCGGCCGGGACCGGCTCGAGATCGACCATCGACATGTTGCAGAGCTTCTCGAAGTCGCCGGTCTCGTCGAGCACATAGGCGATGCCGCCCGACATCCCGGCCGCGAAGTTGCGTCCGGTCGGCCCGAGCACGATCACGAGCCCGCCGGTCATATATTCGCAGCAATGATCGCCCGCGCCTTCGACGACCGCGACCGCGCCGGAGTTGCGAACGGCGAAGCGTTCGCCGGCAACGCCGCGGAAATAGCATTCGCCCGAGATCGCGCCGTAGAGCACGGTGTTGCCGACGATGATCGACTCCTCCGGCACGATGCCGGAATCGGCGGTCGGCCGTACGATGATCTTGCCGCCCGACAGGCCCTTGCCGACATAGTCGTTGCCTTCGCCCTGCAGGTCGAAAGTCACGCCCTTGGCGAGCCAGGCGCCGAAGCTCTGGCCGGAGGTGCCGGTCAGCGACACGTGGATGGTGTCGTCCGGCAGGCCTTCATGGCCGTAGCGCTTGGCGACTTCGCCGGACAGCATCGCGCCGGCGGAGCGGTCGATGTTGTGGATCTCGGCGGCGATCTTCACCGGCGCGCCGCGATCCAGGGCGGGCTGCGCCTGCGCGATCAGCTTGCGGTCGAGGATGTCGTGGATCTTGTGATCCTGCCGCTCGGAATTGAAGATCGCGACGCCTTCCGGAGCCACCGGCTTGGTGAACAGCTTCGAGAAATCGAGCCCCTTGGCCTTCCAGTGCGCGATCACCGCACGCTGGTCGAGCATCTGCAACTGGCCGATCATCTCGTCGAACTTGCGATAGCCCATCTCGGCCATCAGCTCGCGCACTTCTTCGGCGACGAAGAAGAAGTAGTTGATGACATGCTCGGGCTGGCCGGTGAAGCGCTTGCGCAGCACCGGGTCCTGGGTCGCAACGCCGACCGGGCAGGTGTTGAGGTGGCACTTGCGCATCATGATGCAGCCGGCCGCGATCAATGGCGCGGTCGCAAAGCCCATCTCGTCGGCGCCGAGTAGCGCGCCGATCACCACGTCGCGTCCGGTGCGGATGCCGCCATCGACCTGCACCGTGATGCGGCCGCGCAGGCGGTTGCCGACCAGCGTCTGGTGGGTCTCGGCAAGGCCGATTTCCCAGGGCGAGCCGGCATGCTTGATCGAGGTGAGCGGCGAGGCGCCGGTGCCGCCCTCATAGCCGGCGACCGTCACATGGTCCGCGCGCGCCTTCGACACGCCCGCGGCCACGGTACCTACGCCGACCTCGGAGACGAGCTTCACCGAGACGTCGCCCGTCGGGTTGACGTTCTTCAGGTCATAAATGAGCTGCGCGAGGTCTTCGATCGAATAGATGTCGTGGTGCGGCGGCGGCGAGATCAGGCCGACGCCGGGCGTCGAATGGCGCACCTTGGCGATGGTCTTGTCGACCTTGTGGCCGGGCAACTGACCGCCTTCGCCGGGCTTTGCGCCCTGCGCCATCTTGATCTGCATCACGTCGGAATTGACGAGATATTCGGTGGTGACGCCGAAGCGGCCGGAGGCGACCTGCTTGATCGCAGAGCGCATCGAGTCGCCGTTCGGCATCGGCCTGAAGCGGTCGGCTTCCTCGCCGCCTTCGCCGGTATTCGACTTGCCGCCGATCCGGTTCATGGCGATCGCGAGCGTGGTATGCGCCTCGCGCGAGATCGAGCCGAATGACATCGCGCCGGTGGCGAAGCGCTTGACGATCTCCTGCGCCGGCTCGACTTCGTCGAGCGGCACCGGCTTGCGGCCGTCTTCGTCGGCGTTCTTGATCCGGAACAGGCCGCGGATGGTGAGCAGCCGCTCGGACTGCTCGTTCAGTGTCCGCGCGAAGGCCCGGTATTGCTCATAGGAATTGCCGCGAACCGCGTGCTGCAGGTTCGCTACCGTCTGGGCGGTCCAGGCATGGTCTTCGCCACGCACGCGATAGGCATATTCGCCGCCGACATCGAGCGCGTTGCGGTAGACCGGCGCGTCGCCGAACGCATCGCGGTGACGCCGCACGGTTTCCTCGGCAACTTCGTCGAGCCCGACGCCTTCGATGCGGGTATGGGTACCGGTGAAGTAGGTTGCGACAAACGCCGAAGCCAGGCCGATCGCGTCGAAAATCTGCGCGCCGCAATACGATTGATAGGTCGAGATGCCCATCTTGGACATCACCTTCATCAGACCTTTGCCGACCGACTTGATGTAGCGCTTGATGATTTCCTTGTCGTCGAGCGGCTGCGGCAGGTTGCCTTTCATCGCGATCAGGGTCTCGAACGCGAGATAGGGATTGATCGCTTCCGCGCCGTAGCCCGCAAGGCAGGCGAAGTGATGCACCTCGCGCGGTTCGCCGGACTCGACGACGAGACCGACCGAAGTCCGCAGACCCTCGCGGATCAGGTGATGATGCACGGCCGCGCAGGCCAGCAGCGCAGGCATCGGAACGCGCTCGGCGCTGACCTTGCGGTCCGACAGGATGATGATGTTGTAGCCGTCTCGCACCGCCTTCTCGGCGTCGGCCGTGAGGGCTTTCAGTGCCGGCTCAAGACCGGCTGCGCCCTGTTCGGCGGCGAAGGTGGTGTCGAGCGTGTAGGACTTGAAGTGGTTGTCCTCGATATCGCCGATCAAGCGGATCTTCTCCAGATCCTTGTCGGTCAGGATCGGCTGGCGCACCTCAAGACGCTTGGTGGTCGAGGTGCCCTCGATGTCGAACAGATTCGGCCGGGGGCCGATGATCGAGACGAGGCTCATCACGATTTCTTCGCGGATCGGGTCGATCGGCGGGTTCGTGACTTGGGCGAAATTCTGCTTGAAGTAGGTGTAGAGGAGCTTCGACTTGTCGGACAGCGCCGAGATCGGCGCATCGTTGCCCATGGATCCGGTGGCCTCTTCGCCAATCGAACCCATGGGCGACAGGAGGAGTTTGATATCCTCCTGCGAGTAGCCGAAGGCCTGCTGGCGATCGAGCAGCGACAGGTTCGACAGCGCGACCTTGCCGCCGGATTCGGGCAATTCTTCCAGAACGATCTGGGTCGCGTGCAGCCAGTCCTTGTAGGGATGCGACTTCGCGATATCCGCCTTCAGTTCTTCGTCGGGGATGAGGCGGCCCTGCTGCAGGTCGACCAGCAGCATCTTGCCGGGCTGCAGACGCCACTTCTTGACGATGTCCTTTTCCGCGATCGGCAGGACGCCCATTTCCGACGCCATGATGATGCGGTCGTCGCGGGTCAGGCAGTAGCGCGCCGGGCGCAGGCCGTTGCGGTCGAGCGTGGCGCCGATCTGGGCGCCGTCGGTGAAGACGAGCGCGGCCGGGCCGTCCCACGGCTCCATCAGCGCCGCGTTGTATTCGTAGAAGGCGCGGCGCTGCTCATCCATGAGCGGGTTGCCGGCCCAAGCCTCCGGCACCATCATCATCATGGCGTGCGACAGCGGATAGCCGCCCATCACCAGGAATTCGAGCGCATTGTCGAAGCAGGCGGTGTCCGACTGGCCTTCATAGGAGATCGGCCACAGCTTGTTGATGTCGTCGCCGAACAGCGGAGACGACACCGATGCCTGACGCGCCGCCATCCAGTTGACGTTGCCACGCAGGGTATTGATCTCGCCGTTATGCGCGATCATCCGGTACGGATGCGCAAGCGACCAGGTCGGGAAGGTGTTGGTCGAGAACCGCTGATGCACGAGCGCGAGCGCAGACTCGAAATCCGGTTCGTGCAGGTCGGGATAATAGGCGCCGAGCTGATCGGCGAGGAACATGCCCTTGTAGATCACGGTGCGGCAAGACAGCGACACCGGATAATAGCCGGACAAACGGCGCTCTCTGCGCAGATAGATCGCGTTCGAGATCGCCTTGCGCATGATGTAGAGGCGGCGATCAAAGTCCTGCTCGGTCTTGATATGCGCCGGGCGTTCGATGAACACCTGCATGTGCACGGGCTCGGTCGGCTTGACCGATTCCCCGAGCGTCGAATTGTCGGTCGGCACATCGCGCCAGCCGAGGATCTTCAGGCCCTCCTGCGCCGCGACCTCTTCATAGGTCTTGCGGATCTGATCGCGCCATTCCTGGTCGCGCGGCAGGAACAGGAAGCCGACCGCATATTGACCGGGGGCGGGCAGGGCGAAGCCGTTCTCCTTCGCCTTCCGGGCGAAGAAGGCATGCGGGATCTGCACCAGGATGCCGGCACCGTCGCCGGCGCGCGGGTCCGCGCCAACCGCGCCGCGATGCTCGAGATTGACGAGGATCGTCAGCGCGTCCTCGACGATCTGGTGGGACTTGCGTCCCTTGATGTCGGCGATGAAGCCGACGCCGCAGGAATCCTTGTCGAGTGCCGGATCGTAGAGTCCGGCCGCCGCCGGCAATCCCGGGTCGGCGGAATCGGCAAAATCGGACGCACGCAGTACGCTCCGCTTTTGCAGCATTCCCCGGTCGGTCGTCCGGCTCATATGGCCTCAATCCCTCGTTATGGTCCTAGACCCAAATCATTCAGCGAACCCGCTGCCGTCGCTGCGCCGGTATCCCGGACGCGGCCTGCGGCGGCATGTCGTGCTCTGAGCGACAGCCCGAACGCACCCGAACGGCACGCCCTTGCGGCTGCTTTGAAGTCGACGCTCCGATGCCGAGCCGCATCGCGCGCCCCGGTCGGCAGGAAGGCTCGATAAACCCGCCGCCTCGACTTCGGCAAACTGGGACAGTAATGCTGTCCTATCGCATCTTTGCCAAACTTTTATCCCGCCGACAAGAGGTGGGCGGGCCGGTTCTTGGCATTCTTCCAACATAATCTTTCCGACGCGCGCCGTGAACAAGCGGATTCTGCGATCTGGCGAAAACGAAATTGCGCGGCGGGCGCCGTTTGTCTCTGATATCGGTCAGTGGCGGCGGGTTTCGTAGCCGCGGCAATGGACGGATTTCCCTGTGAATTTTGCAAGCGACAATACTGCGGGCATCGCACCCGGCATCCTGCAGGCGCTCGCCAGCGCCAACGACGGCTTCGCAATCGGTTACGGCAACGATGCCTCAACGCGCCGTATCGAGGAAATGATCGGCAAGGTGTTCGAATGCGACGCCGCCGTGTTCATGGTTCCCACCGGGACGGCTGCCAACGCTTTGTCACTTGCGCATGTGACCCCGCCCTGGGGCGGAGTGCTGTGCCACGCGCAGGCGCACATCATGAGGGATGAATGCGGCGCCCCGGAATTCTTCGGCGGCGGTCTGAAACTGATCGGTCTGCCCGGCGAAGGCTGCAAGCTGTCGCCCGGCACGGTCGAGCGCGCCATCGCGCGCTATTCAGGTCACGTGCCGCATCAGGTCAATGCGGCAAGTCTCTCGCTCACGCAGGCCACCGAGGCCGGTACCGTCTACCGTATCGATGAGATCGCTTCGCTCTGCGAGGTTGCGCATGCGCATGGGCTGGCAGTGCATATGGACGGCGCTCGCTTCGGCAATGCGCTGGCGCGGATGAATGTGACGCCGGCCGAGGCCACCTGGAAAGCCGGGATCGATGTGCTGTCGTTCGGCGCCACCAAGGGCGGCGCCATGGCGGCCGAAGCCGTGGTGGTGTTCGATCGCAAGCGCGCGGCCTTCATGGCCGAGCGGCGCAAGCGGTCCGGGCATCTGTTGTCCAAGCACCGCTTCCTTGCGGCGCAATTCGAGGGCTATATGACCGACGGTTACTGGCTTGCGCTGGCGCGTCATGCCAACGCGCTGGCCGACCGACTTGCCGACGGCTTGCGGACATGCGGCGTGCCGATCGTCTGGGCCGTCGAAGCCAACATCGTATTCGTGCTGTTGCCGCAGGCGCTCGACGCCAAGCTAAAGGCTGCCGGCGCCGCCTATTATGTGCGGCCGAACGCGCTCGCGGGTGATGATGTGACGATCGGGTCCGATCAAATGCTGGTGCGGCTCGTGACGTCGTTCGCGACAACTGAGGCGGAGGTCGACCAGTTCGTCACGCTGGTGCGCGCGGGCTAGCAGGAGAGAGAAGATGAAGGTCGCAGTTATCGGCGCATCCGGACGCGGCGGATCGCGCATCGTATCGGAACTGGCGCGCCGTGGGCATCAGGTCACCGCGATTGCCCGCAATACCGGCAAGGTGCCGACCGGGCCGAACGTCAGCGTGGTGCGCGGTGACATCAACGAGGTCGGCTTTCCAGACCTTCTGGCGGGACATGATGCGGTGGTCAGCACGGTCCGCTTCGTCAATTCCGATCCTGACGTGCTGATCGGGGCGGTGCGCAAGTCGGGCGTCACGCGCTATGCGGTGATGGGCGGCGCCGGCAGCCTCGAGGTCGCGCCGGGCAAGCGGCTGCTCGACACCCCGCAATTCCCTGAGGCGGCGAAGCCGGAGGCGATGGCGGGTGTTGCTTTTCTGGAGAAGCTCAAGGCGGCGAACGATCTCGACTGGGTGTTCGCGTCGCCGGCGGCGATGATCGCGTTCGGCGAGCGCACCGGCAAATTCCGGCTCGGCAAGGATCAGCTCATGACCGATGCCGAAGGCAAGAGCACGATTTCGTTCGAGGATTTTGCCGTCGCCATGGTCGATGAACTCGAACAGCATCGGCACTCGCGCGAACGCTTTGCCGTTGCGTATTGAGGGCGTTGGCCAGCGTCGCTTGGATGGAAAATGAACAGGGGCTGATTCAAAGCCGCTGAAATTCCGCCGTAGCGCTGCCCAAATCGCCGATCACTTTCGCCGCCGGGGACATGACGCCCCAAGGGGGTCTCCCAGGAGG
>JAEWHY010000364.1 GCA_023387555.1 Pseudomonadota bacterium | reverse complement strand
GTCTAGATCGTTGCGGTGTTTACCGCATATCGCTGCGGGGGGTGCGATTTTTGCATCTGTTCTGCATATGTATGGTACCAAGTGACGCTTTAATCCACCGGACCGTGATGGCCGCGACTAACCAGAGGGACGCCCGGCGCCTGCGTGCTGTCCGGGTCGAAAGTATTCTATGAGTGCACGGAAATGGCTCGTCTCGCTGACTGCGCTCGTGGCCGTCGGAGCGGCAGTCTATGCCGTTCAGCCCTCGGCCTTCAACGCCGTGACCGCGCCGCTCGCGCGACTGTGGGGCTTTGAGCAAACCGCCGCTGCACAGAAGAAGGGGCCGCCGCCGCGGGTCATTCCGGTCGAAGTGGTGACCGCCACGGCCAGCGACGTGCCGATCAAGCTTGAGGCGCTCGGAACGGTGACGCCGATCGCGAGCGTGGCGATCAAGGCCCGGCTCGAATCCATCATCACCGGCGTGCATTTCCGCGATGGCGCGCTGGTCAACCAGGGCGACCTTCTGTTCACCCTCGACAGCCGCCAGCTCGAGGCCGAGATCAAACGGGTCGAGGCCGTGATTGCCGGTGCAGCCGCGCAGCAGGAGCAGGCCGAGCGGGATGTCGAGCGCTACAATGAGCTCGTCAAGAAGAATGCCACCACCCAGGTCACGCTCAACAATGCGCAGACCCAGGTCAACATCGCGAAGGCGCTCGCGGAATCCAACCGGGCGACGCTCGACAATCTGAAGGTTCAACTGTCCTGGACCCAGATCCGGGCGCCCATCACCGGGCGGATCAGCGCGGCCAATGTGAAGGTCGGCAATTTCGTGCGCCCCGCCGACACGACGCCGCTTGCAACCATCAACCAGATCAAGCCGGTCTATGTGACCTTCGGCCTCCCGCAGCGGCAATTGCCCGATCTGCGCAAGGCGCTGGCCGCCGAGACCGCGACGGTCGAGGCGATTGCGCCCGGCGAGACGAGGGTGGCGCACGGCCAGGTCACCATGATCGAGAACACCGTCGATGCGGCGAGCGGCATGGCGATCGTGCGCGCCACCATGGACAATGCCGACGAAGTGCTCTGGCCGGGAACGCTGGTGAATGTCCAGGTGATCCTGCGCAACGAGAAGGCGGTGCTGGTGCCGTCGCCGGCGGTGCAGGTCAGCCAGTCCGGACCTTATGTGTTCGTGGTCGAGAACGGCGTCGCCCGGGTCCGCCCGGTCACGGTGGACCGGACGGTCGACATGCAGTCGGTGATCACCAAGGGCCTGACCGGCGGCGAGACCGTCGTGCTCGACGGCCAGTTGCAACTCGTGGACGGAACGCGGGTCGCCCCGCGCAGCAAGGCACAACCGGGGGCCTGAGCGATGAACCTCTCCGAACTCTGCATTCGCCGGCCGGTGATGACGACGCTGATCACAGCGTCGTTTATCGTTTTCGGGGCGTTCGCCTACAAGCTGCTGTCGGTCTCGGCGCTGCCGCGGGTGGATTTTCCGACCATCGAGATCACCGCGACGCTCCCGGGCGCCAGCCCGGAAACCATGGCCGCCTCGATCGCGTCCCCGATCGAACGGCAGTTATCGACCATTGCCGGCATCTCCTCGATGTCGTCGTCGTCCTCGCTCGGATCGACCCGGATCACCATCCAGTTCGACCTCAACCGCGACATCGACGCCGCCGCGCTCGACGTTCAGACCGCGCTGACCATCGCGCAGCGCCGTCTGCCGGTCGAGATGACGACGCCGCCTAGCTTCCGCAAGGTCAATCCGTCCGACTTCCCGATCCTGTTCATCGCCGTGCGATCCGGCACGTTGCCGCTGTCCGCGGTCCACGAATACGCCGACACGCTGCTGGCGCAATCGATCTCGCAGGTGCCCGGCGTTGCGCAGGTCATGGTCTATGGCGCGCAGAAATTCGCGGTGCGGGTGCAGGTCGACCCGCAGAGCGCGGCGGCGCGCGGGCTCTCGCTCGACGATATCCGTCAGGCGGTCGCGAAGGCGAACTCGTCGGTGCCGGTCGGCACGCTGTCGGGGCCGCAGCAGAATGTCACCCTGCAGGCGCCGTCGCAACTCGGCCGCGCCGCCGACTACAAGGACGTCGTGATCGCCTGGCGCAACGGCGTGCCGGTCAAGCTCAATGAAGTCGCGACCGTGATCGACAGCGTCGAGAACAACAAGATCGCCGGCTGGTTCAACGGCGAGCGGTCGATCGTGCTCGGCGTCCTCAGGCAGCCCGACGCCAACACGGTAGCCGTCGTCGATGCGATCAAGGACAAGCTGCCATCCCTGCGGGCGGCGATTCCGGCGTCCGTCCAGGTGGAAATGCTGATGGACCGCTCGACCTCGGTCCGTCAGGCCGTGGCCGACGTCACCCACCACATGATGATCGCGCTGGTCCTCGTCCTGCTCGTCATCTTCCTGTTCCTGCGAAAGCTCACCGCAACCATCATTCCGGGGCTGGCGGTGCCGATTTCCATCGTCGGCACCTTCGCGCTGATGTACGTGCTCGATTTCTCCGTCAACAACATGACGCTGCTGGCGCTGACGCTGTGCATCGGCTTCGTCGTCGACGACGCGATCGTGATGCTGGAAAACATCGTGCGCCATATCGAGGGTGGCATGCGTCCGTTCGAGGCCGCGCTCAAGGGCTCGCGCGAAATCGGCTTCACCATCGTCTCGATCACGCTGTCGCTGATTGCGGTGTTCATCCCGGTGCTGCTGATGGGCGGCGTGGTCGGCCGCGTGTTCCGCGAATTCGCGGTCACCATCTCGATCGCGATCGTGATCTCCGGCTTCGTCTCGCTGACGCTGACACCGATGCTCTGCGCGCGCATGCTGCGCGGCCATGATCCACACGATCACGAGAAGAAGCCGTTCTTCCTGCTGCGCTGGTTCGAGACGATGTTCAACGGCTGGCTGCGCGCTTATGAATGGTCGCTCGACAAGGTGATCAAATACAAGCCGGTGACGCTGATCATCACGCTGGCCACCCTGGCCGGCACGGTCTGGCTTTACATGATCGTCCCGAAGGGCTTCTTCCCGAGCGAGGACACCGGCTTTCTGAGCGTCACCACCGAAGCGGCGACCGACACCTCATTCGATGCGATGGTGGCCCGTCAGGCGCGGATCGCCGAGATCATCCGCGCGGACAAGGCGGTCGATTATGTGAACTCGACGGTCGGCGCTGGCGGTCCGAACTCCACCGCCAATTACGGCCGCATGTTCGTCGGACTGAAGCCCAAGGAAGAGCGCGATCCGATGTCCGTCGTGATCGGCCGCCTCATGCGCGCGACCGCAGGCGAGCCCGGCATCCGGGTGTTCCCGCGGCCGATCCAGAACATCAATGTCGGCGGCCGCATCTCGAAGGCCGAATACCAGTACACCCTGCAGAGCAGCGACACTGACACGCTCTACAAGATCGCGCCCGAACTCGAGGAAAAGCTCACCAAGCTGCCGGAGTTGCGCGACGTCACCACCGATCTCTACATCCGCAATCCGCAGCTGCTGATCGACGTCGACCGCGAGAAGGCCGGTGCCTACGGCATCACGGTCGATCAGATCCGCCAGGAATTGTTCAACGCCTATGGCTCGCGTCAGGTCGCGACCATCTACACCTCCTCGAACGACTATCAGGTCATTCTGGAAACCCTGCCGCAGTTTCAGCAGGACCCGGCCTTGCTGTCGAAGCTGCGTTTGAAGACGGCGAACGGACAGCTGGTGCCGATCGACGCGGTGGCCAAGCTCACGCCGACGGTCGGCCCGCTTCAGGTCAACCACCAGGGCCAGCAGCCTGCGGTGACGATCTCGTTCAACGTCGCGCCGGGCTTCTCGGTCGGTCAGGCGACCGATGCGATCGAGCGGGTGGCGCGCGACTCCAATCTGCCGGCGACGATCGCGACCGGCTTCCAGGGCACCGCACAGGTGTTCCAGGACGCGCAGCGCGGGCAGGGGCTCCTGATCCTTGCAGCGGTGTTCGCCGCCTATGTGATCCTCGGCATCCTGTACGAAAGCTTCATCCACCCGATCACCATCATCTCGGGCCTGCCATCGGCCGGTATTGGCGCGATCCTGACGCTGATGGTGTTCGGCATGGATCTGTCGGTGATCGCGATCATCGGCATCGTGATGCTGGTCGGCATCGTGAAGAAGAACGCGATCATGATGATCGACTTCGCGATCGACCGCCGCCGCGTCGGGCTCTCGGCCGAGGCCGCGATCCGGGAGGCCGCGCTGCTGCGCTTCCGCCCGATCATGATGACGACCTTCGCCGCGATCTTCGGCGCATTGCCGATCGCGCTTGGCGCCGGCGCCGGCGCCGAACTGCGCCAGCCTCTCGGCATCGCGGTGGTCGGCGGCCTGTGCGTCTCGCAATTGCTGACGCTCTACATCACGCCGGTGATCTACATCTATCTCGACCGCTTCGACCGCAGGCTCAAGCGCCGTCTCGAGCCGCAGCTCGAAGAGGTGCCGGAGGTCGAACGCCCGCGCGCGGTGGCGGCGGAATAGGCGGATTCCGGTTTTTCTCCCCGCGCGCTAAACGTGCGGGGGGAGTGGTCTCCCAGCACGGTTCTTGCTGGCTTTTCTGCGAACCATTCGGAGAAAAGCTCATGCGCCGTTATCCGCTTCTGGCGTTGCTTGTTTTGTTCGCGGCCGCGCCATCGGCAGCCGCCGCCGACTCGTGGCCATCAAAACCGATCAAGGCCGTGGTGCCGTTCGGCGCCGGCTCGGCGACCGACATCATCCCGCGCATCGTGTTCGAACAATTGCAGTCGCAGCTCGGCCAGACCATCGTGGTCGAGAACCGCGGCGGCGCCGGCGGCACGATCGGGGCCGCTCAGGTCGTGAAATCCGACCCTGACGGCTATACGTGGCTGGTCCATTCATCGGCGCATACGGTCGCGCCCGCGCTCTATTCCAATCTGCCGTTCAAGCCCGAAACCGATCTCGTGCCGATGTCGATGATCGGCAGCGTGCCGAATGTGCTGATCATTTCGCCGTCGCGGGGCCTCAAGACGCTTGCCGACTTCGTGGCCTATGGCAGGGCCAATCCGGGCAAGCTGAACTTCGCCTCGCTCGGGGTCGGCTCGGCGGTGCATATGAGCGCGGAGCGGTTTCGCGTCAGCGCCGGCTATGATGCCGTGCATATCCCCTTCAAGGGCGGCGCCGAGGCGCTGGCGGAGGTCATTGCGGGCCGCGTCGATTATTACTTCTGTCCGATCGCGACCGCGCTGCCGCATATCCGGGAAGGCAAGCTGCTGGCGCTGGCGGTATCGTCGAAGACGCGCGCGGCGCAATTGCCGGATGTCCCGACGACGCTGGAAGCGGGGTTCCCGGATTCCGATTACACGCTGTGGGTGGGCATTCTCGGTCCGGCCGGCACGCCGAAGGCTGTGACCGAGAAACTCAACGCGGAAATGAAGAAGGCTCTGCAGGCGCCGGCGCTGCGCGACAAGCTCGACAGGATCGGCGTGCAGAGCATGCCGATGTCGCCGGAGGAATTCGGCACGCTGATCAGGACCGAACTGAAAACCTACGGCGACTTCGTGAAGAAGGCTGGGCTCAAGCTGAACTGAAGCGACAGGCCCGGTTAAAGCGAGAAGCTGGTCCCGCAGCCGCAGGACGACTTGGCGTTCGGGTTGTTGATCTTGAACGCAGCCCCGATCAGGTCGTCGACGAAATCGATTTCCGAACCGGCCAGGAAGCCGGCCGAAACCGGATCGATCAGCACGGTGGCGCTGTCGCCCCCGAGCACCAGATCGTCATCGGCGCGCTCGCGCTCGACATCGAACTTGTACTGGAAACCGGAACAGCCGCCGCCCTCGACGCTGACGCGCAGCATGGCGCCGGCCGGCTCTTTCGACAGGATCGAGGCGATCTTGGAGACCGCGCGATCGGTGACGGTGACGGGGGTCATGGTGTCGAGGTCCATGACACAATAGGTAGGTGCGCCGCCGCCGTCCGTCAATTCGTGGCCGTCCGGCAAAAACGGAGGCTCTCGGCCGGGGAGGGAGGCGGGCGAAGGGCCTTGCGTCCGCCTGACGCCCGCGTAAACACCCGCCATGGCGATCGAATCGGCCCCACGCGCAGCCTTTGCTTCCGATCCGGCCCGCAGCCGGGGGCGGCTCGTCCCCGAGCCGTCGAGCCCGAGCCGCAACGACTTCCGGCGGGACTGCGACCGCATCATCCATTCCGCCGCCTTTCGCCGCCTGAAGTTCAAGACCCAGGTCTTCGTGTTCCACGAGGGTGACCATTACCGCACCCGGCTCACCCATACGCTGGAAGTGCAGCAGATCGCGCGGTCGCTGGCGCGGGTGCTGGGCCTCGACGAGGATCTGGCGGAGGCGCTTTCGCTCGCGCATGACCTTGGCCATCCGCCGTTCGGACATGCCGGCGAGCGGGCGCTCGACGACGAACTCAAGGCCTTTGGCGGCTTCGATCACAACGCCCAGGCGCTGCGGATCGTGACCGCGCTCGAACGCCGCTATGCCGATTTCGACGGCCTCAATCTGACCTGGGAAAGCCTCGAAGGGCTGGTCAAGCACAATGGGCCGCTGACCGACCGCGACGGCCGGGCGATCGGCCGCTATCGTGACGGCGGCGTGCCCCGGGCGATCTCCGATTTTGCGCGGACCTGCGACCTGCAGCTCTGGAGCTACGCCAGCGCCGAGGCGCAGGTGGCGGCGATCTCCGACGACATCGCCTATGACGCACACGATATCGATGACGGATTGCGTGCCGGATTGTTCGCCATCGGCGATCTCGACGATGTCCCGTTCGTCGGTGACATCGTGCGCGAGATCCGGCAGCGGCATCCGGCGCTGGAGCCGGCGCGCTTCGCCCATGAACTGATCCGCCGGCTGATCACCCGCATGATCGAGGATGTTGCCGCCGAATCCACCCGCCGTCTGCAGGCGCTGGCTCCAGCCTCCGTGGACGATATCCGCCAGGCGTCAGGCGCCGTCATCGGCTTTTCCGAGGGGATGGCGGAGGCCGAGCGCGGCATCAAGAACTTCCTGTTCCCGCGTATGTACCGCCACCCGCGCGTCATGCGGGTGATGGGGGAGGCGGGAGATGTGCTGCGCGACCTGTTCCGGCATTTCCTGAAATCCCCCGGTGATATGCCGGAGGAATGGCGCACCGGCCTTGAAGAAGCCGACGATGCGGCCCGCGCCCGCCGGATCGGCGATTTCATTGCCGGCATGACCGATCGCTTTGCGCTTGAGGAGCATCGCGGATTCTTCCGCACCACGCCCCAATTGCGCTAGCGTGCGCTGACCGGAGCGGGCCCGGCATGTCGCGCTTCGTTTGCCGGACCTTTCGGTGTGCCGCGGCGCTGCGATCGCGGTCGCCCGCATTTTGACACCTCCGGCGAACTGCGTTAGGCCGCGCCCCGCCTGTCCGACCCCCTTTGCGAAAAGCCGATGGCGCATCACATCCAAGACGACACCCGCTACGACAATCTGTTCGCCACCATGCTCGGCCGTGTGGTCGCAGCGAACGAAGCGCTGATCGCATCCGGGATCCTGCCGCAGGGCATCGACCTGCGGCGCATCACCGTCGAGCCGCCGCGCGATCCGAGCCATGGTGACATGGCCACCAATGCCGCCATGGTGCTGGCCAAGGATGCCGGCAAGAAGCCGCGCGACCTCGCCGAGGCGCTGGCCGAGCGGCTCCGCGCCGATCCGATGATCGCGAAGGTCGAAATCGCCGGACCGGGCTTCATCAACATGACGCTCAAGCCCGAGGCCTGGCTCGGCGCGCTGCGGGCGGCGATCGCTGCGCGCACAGATTATGGCCGCAGCACCATCGGCGAACGCCACAAGGTCAATGTCGAATATGTCTCGGCCAATCCGACCGGGCCGATGCATATCGGCCATTGCCGCGGCGCGGTGTTCGGCGATGCGCTGGCGAGCCTGCTCGCGTTCGCCGATTACGACGTCACCCGCGAGTTCTACATCAACGACGCTGGTGCGCAGGTCGATGTGTTGGCGCGCTCGGCGTTCCTTCGCTACCGCGAGGCGCTCGGCGAGGACGTCGGCGCCATTCCCGAGGGGCTTTATCCGGGCGATTATCTCAAGCCCGTCGGAGAGGCGCTCGCCGCACAGCACGGCCCTTCGCTGAAGGACAAGCCGGAGAGCGAATGGCTCCCGCTGGTGCGCCGCACCGCGATCGACATGATGATGGCGATGATCCGCAACGATCTCGCCGCGCTCAACGTCAAGCACGATGTGTTCTTCTCGGAGCGCTCGCTGATCACCGACGGCGACAGCGTCGGCGCCATCATCGCCCAGCTCAAGAGCGAGGGCGAAGTCTACGAAGGCCGGCTGCCGCCGCCCAAGGGCGCGCCGGTGGACGATTACGAGGACCGTGAGCAGACGCTGTTCCGCTCCACCGATTTCGGCGACGACGTCGATCGTCCGCTGATGAAGTCGGATGGCAGCTACACTTATTTCGCGTCCGACATCGCCTATCACAAGTCGAAATTCGACCGCGGCTTCCACGACATGATCGACGTCTGGGGCGCCGATCACGGCGGCTACATCAAGCGCATGCAGGCCGCGG
>JAEWHY010000290.1 GCA_023387555.1 Pseudomonadota bacterium | reverse complement strand
GTTCAAGACCATTTTCTGGTGGGAATGGGCGCACCGGATGCTCGGACGCGCAATCGGCGCTGTCTTCATCATTCCGTTCGCATTCTTCCTGTTGCGCGGCTGGATCGGCCGCGATCTGCGCTGGCCGCTGTTCGGTCTTTTCGCGCTTGGCGGCATCCAGGGCGCGGTCGGCTGGTGGATGGTGTCGTCGGGGCTGACCGAACGGGTCACCGTGTCGCAGTACCGGCTGGCCTTCCACATGACGCTGGCCTGCGTGATCTATGCCGCCATCGTCTGGATTCTGGCGCGCATGAGACCTGCGGACGCGGTCGTGGCGCCGGCTCGCCTGCGCATCGGCGCGGCGATCCTTGTCGTCCTCGTCCTGCTGCAGATCTATCTCGGCGCCCTGGTGGCGGGCCTCGACGCCGGGCTGGTCTACAACACCTGGCCGCAGATCGACGGGGCGCTGATTCCGGCGAGCGAACGGCTGTGGTTCGAAACGCCGCTGTGGCGCAACTTCTTCGAGAATGCGCTGACGGTGCAATTCAATCACCGCATGCTGGCCTATCTCATTCTGCTGCTGGCGCTCTGGTATGCCTTCGATGCCCGCCGCAGCGGAGCGGATCGCAAGACCCGCGCCTATGCCACATTGTTCGTGCTGCTGATGGTCATCCAGGCGATGATCGGCATCGCGACGCTGCTGTTCGCGGTGCCGATCTCGCTGGCGCTGCTGCATCAGGCGATGGCGATCCTGCTGCTGACGGTGGCGGTGCTGCAGACGACGCGGCTCAAGGCGCCGGGCCGTGTTCCCGCAGCACAGCCTGCCTGATCGGCCGTTCGCGCTACGCCGCCGCCAGCCCCTGTTCGAGGTCGGCGATGATGTCTTCCTTGTCCTCAAGCCCGATGGAGAGCCGCACCACGTCGGGGCCGGCGCCGGCCTGAGTCTTCTGGGCATCGGACAATTGCCGGTGCGTGGTCGAGGCCGGATGGATGATCAGCGAGCGGGTATCGCCGATGTTGGCGAGATGCGAGAACAGCTTCACGTTCGACACCAGCTTGATGCCGGCGTCGTATCCGCCCTTCAGGCCGAAGGTGAAGACCGCGCCGGCCCCCTTCGGGCAATAGCGCTGCGCGAGCGCATGGTAGCGGTCGCCGGGCAGGCCGGGATAGCTGACCCAAGCCACCTTGGGATGGCGCGACAGCCATTCCGCGACGGCCTTCGCATTGTCGCAGTGGCGCTGCATGCGAAGCGGCAGGGTCTCGACGCCGGTCAGGATCAGGAAGGCGTTGAACGGCGAAAGGGCAGGGCCGAGGTCGCGCAGGCCGAGCACCCGGCAGGCAATCGCGAAGGCGAAATTGCCGAAGGTCTCGTGCAGCACGAT
The DNA here is from genome assembly GCA_023387555.1 of Pseudomonadota bacterium. Taxonomy (GTDB): domain Bacteria; phylum Pseudomonadota; class Alphaproteobacteria; order Rhizobiales; family Xanthobacteraceae; genus Pseudorhodoplanes. Next base: position 2,811 of record JAEWHY010000290.1, on the reverse strand, counting down.
GCCCTGGTATTCGGGGCGCGGCTCCGACAGCATCGGATAGCGCCCTTCGCGCGACCAGTTGAAGGTGCCGGCGTCGACGATCATGCCGCCGATCGAGTTGCCGTGGCCGCCGAGAAACTTGGTCAGCGAATGCACCACGATGTCGGCGCCGTAATCGATCGGCTTGCAGAGGTAGGGCGTCGCCAGCGTGTTGTCGACGATCAGCGGCACGCCGGCCTTGCGCGCCACATTCGACACCGCCTCGATGTCGGTGATGATGCCGCCCGGATTGGCGATCGACTCGATGAAGATCGCCTTGGTCTTCGGCGTGATTGCGCGCTCGAAGGTCGTGATGTCGTCCGGATCGGCCCAGTTCACATTCCAGCCGAAGCTTTTGAATGCGTGATTGAATTGATTAATCGAGCCGCCATAGAGCTTGCGCGAAGCGACGAATTCGTCGCCTGGCATCATAAGCGCCTGCATCACCAGCACCTGCGCCGCATGGCCCGAGGCGGTGGCAAGCCCGGCCGTGCCGCCTTCGAGCGCAGCGATCCGTTCCTCGAGCACCGCACAGGTCGGATTGCCGATGCGGGTATAGATGTTGCCGAACGCCTGCAGTCCGAACAGGGATGCCGCGTGATCGACGTCGTCGAACACATAGGATGTGGTCTGGTAGATCGGTGTTGCGCGAGCGCCAGTGGTGGGATCGGGCTGGGCGCCGGCATGGATGGAAAGCGTAGCAAAACCGGGCGTGCGTTCGGACATTTCTGGTCTCCGCGTCGCGATGGGTTCCGACCCTGTATCCGAGCGCCGGACCGCGTCAAGATGCGGAGCGGCGTGCGCGGGTATTCAGTCAAGCAATTCCGGATTTCGGTGAATGAGGAGCATCCGATGCTCCCGCAACGCCAAAGTTCAGGAATTTCCGTCTCGCTCCGCTTTCAGCGTCGCCTCCGTTTGGCCACCGGACAGCGTCTCGCGCTGCAGCGACATGCGCTGAATCCCCTTGCCCAGAAGCGGGGCGCGCTTCGACGACAGGGTTCGTGAATTGACGCCGAGCCAGGAAATCTCCGACGACAGCCGGCCGTATTCGATCTTCGGACAGCGGTTCATGACGACTGTCATGCCGGCATTCTCGGCGAGCGTTGCGGCGGCGTCGTTGCGCACGCCAAGCTGCATCCAGATCACCCGCGGCCTGGGATCGAGCGCCAGCGCTTCGTGCACGACGCCGAGCGCCGCATCCGAATTGCGGAAGATGTCGACCATGTCGATCGGCTCGGGAATATCGGCGAGTGTCGCATAGATCCTTTGGCCCAGCAGCTCGCCGCCGGCGAGTCCCGGATTGACCGGGATCATGCGATAGCCGCGCTCCATCAGATACTTGAAGACAAAATAACTCGGACGCACGACTTTCGGCGAGACGCCGACAACGGCGATGGACTTCACCGTGTTGAGAATGCCGCGGATATAACTGTCGCTGTAATTGTCGTGGTTGATCATGCGCGGGGCGATGCCAGCAAAGTCGCGCGGTTGATCGTCAAGCGCGGCAGCATGAAGCCCCGCATCACCGATCCTCCCATTTGGGATCGCGCTTGTCGATGAACGCGCAGATGCCCTCGTTCGCGTCGCGCGTCATCATGTTCTGCGTCATCACTTCAGATGCATAGGCATAAGCCTCGGCCAGCCCCATCTCGGCCTGCCGGTAGAACGCCTCCTTGCCGGTCTTCACCGTGGCGCGGGATTTCGACGCCACGGTCCTGGCCAGCGCGAAGGCGGCGTCGCGCTCGGTACCGTGCGGCACCACTTTGTTGATCAGACCGAGCCGCATCGCCTCGTCAGCGCCAACCCGTTCTCCGGTCAGCAGCATGTGCATGGCGTTCTTGCGCGGAATGTTGCGGGTCAGCGCCACCATCGGGGTGGAACAGAACAGGCCGATATCGACGCCCGGTGTTGCAAAGCGCGCGTCGGCCGAGGCAACGGCGAGATCGCAGGTCGCGACCAGCTGGCAGCCAGCCGCAGTCGCGATACCGGAGACGCAGGCGATCACCGGCTGCGGCAGCGTGACGATCTTCTGCATCATTGCGCTGCAGCGCGTCATCACATCGCGGAAATAGGCCTTGCCGCCGTCAGGGTCGGAGCGTCGCTTGGTGAGCTGCTTGAGGTCGTGACCGGCGCTGAAGGCGGGCCCGTTAGCGGCAACGATCACCGCTCGCACCGAGGCCTCGCGGCCGATCGTGTCGAAGGCGGCGGCCAGCGCGTCGATCAGTTCGTCCGAAAGGGCGTTGCGCGCGGCCGGATTGTTCAGCGTCAGCAGGGCGATGCTGTCGCGATCCTCGCGCAACAGGATGGTCTTGCTGTCCGGTCTGGCGTGTACGTTCATTTCAGAATCCGTTGGCAAAATCCGTGGGCCGTGGCCTTTGCCGTATGCGGAAGTCATTGTATCCGAACTTGTCACGGCAGGCGAAGGGCAGGGGCGCATGACCAAACCGGTGATGTCGATCGCGGATCTCGAGGAGTTCCTCTCCCGCGAATTTCCGCAGGCCTTTCACCCCGGCAGCGGGCTTTCGATCGAGGCGGTGGAACATGGCCGCGCCCGCGTGCGGCTGGCCTCCAGCGACAAGTCGATCCGCCCCGGCGGCACGATTTCCGGGCCCACGATGATGATGCTGGCCGATTTCGCGCTCTATCTTGCAGTGCTCTCCGCGATCGGGCCTGTGGCGCTTGCGGTCACCATCAACTTCAACATCAACTTCCTGCGCCGGCCCGAGCCGCGCGATCTGATCGCCGATGCCGGGATGCTCAAACTCGGCAAGCGGCTCGCGGTCATGGAGGTGG
>JAEWHY010000244.1 GCA_023387555.1 Pseudomonadota bacterium | reverse complement strand
CGCAGGCTGGCGGGTACCTTGCGGGCGAAAAGCATGGGTTTGAATCCAGCCGAACGATGCGGCGGCAAACAATCTCAGAGGGTGCGGCTACCGGGCTTTACCGGCGGAATTGCGGCAAGCTCCGGCGGCAGCGCGTCCGCAGGATAGGCTGGCACCTCGTATTCCGCCAGGGCTATCAGCGGGACGCCGACATCGACCTTGCCGGCGGAGCGGTCGATGATGCAGGCGGCCGCCAGAACCTCAGCGCCGAGGCCCCGCATGCAGTCCACCGTCTCGCGAATCGACAGGCCGGTCGTCACGATGTCCTCGACGATGACCACGCGAGCACCCGGCTCGATCTCGAAACGGCGCAGCCGGAAGATGCCGGCCTCTCGCTCCACCCAGATCGCCGGAACACCGAGATGGCGCGAGGTCTCGTAGGCCGGGATCAGGCCGCCGACGGCGGGACCGACCACATAGTCGATGCTGCCCGGCACTTCGGCGCGGATGCGGGCGGCCAGCGCCCGGCACAGCCGTTCGGTCTTGTCGGCGTGCATGAACACACGCGCCTTCTGCAGGAAGATCGGGCTGCGAAGCCCGGAGGTGAGGATGAAGTGTCCCTCCAGCACGGCTCCCGCTTCGCGAAAAATGTCGAGAACTTCGCTTTTCTGCATCCGATCCTTCCGGGCGATCAGCCGTTGACGCGCTTGGCGTCCGAGACGGCGGAATTTTCCTTGAGCTGCGAGAGCAGCCGGTTGAGGTGCTTGAGGTCCCACACTTCGAGGTCGACCAGCATGTCGGTGAAGTCCGGCGCCGTGCGAACCATCGACAGCGTATGGATGTTGGCGTCGTTCTCGGCGATCACTCGCGCGATCTCGGCCAGCGAGCCCGGCTCGTTGAGCGCGGTCACGGAGATGCGCGCCGGGAAGCGCTCCTTGGTCGCCTCGTCGATGTCCCAGCGCACGTCGATCCAGCGCTCCGGCTGGTCGTCGAAGGCGGTGAGCGCCGGCGACTGGATTGGATAGATGGTGATGCCCGATCCCGGCTGGATGATGCCGACGATCCGGTCGCCCGGCACGGCGCCTTCCGGCGCAAACCGCACCGGCAGGTCGCCGCCGACGCCGCGGATGGGCACGGCCCCGTCGCGCTCTCCGCCGCGCCGGTTGCGCGGCGCCCTCCCCGGGAGCTGGAACAGCATGCCGGCGGCGTTGCGGATATTGAACCAGCCCTCCTCGCGCTGCTGCTTCGGCTGCGGCGGGGCTGCCCGCTCGTCCTTGTAGTCCGGATAGACGGCGCGCAGCACGTCGTTCGACGACAGCTCTCCCCGCCCGACCGCGGCCAGCACGTCCTCGATGTCCTTGCGGGCGAGCCGGTGCAGCACCGGCTTGAGGTTCTCCTTGCTGAACGCCTTGCCGCTGCGGGCGAATGCGCGCTCGAGGATGCGCATGCCAAGGCCGGAATACTGCTTGCGCACCGCGTTCTTGGTGGCGCGACGGATGGCGGCGCGGGCCTTGCCGGTCACCACCACCGATTCCCAGGCGGCGGGCGGAACCTGCGCTTTGGAGCGGATGATCTCGACTTCGTCGCCGTTCTTGAGTTCGGTCATGAGCGGCATGATGCGGCCGTTGACCTTGGCGCCGACGCAGGTGTCGCCGACATCGGTATGCACGGCGTAGGCGAAGTCGATCGGCGTGGCGCCACGCGGCAGCGCGATCAGCATGCCCTTCGGCGTGAAGCAGAAGACCTGGTCCTGGAACAGCTCCAGCTTGGTGTTCTCGAGGAAATCCTCCGGATTGTCGCCTTCGGCCAGCTGTTCGATCGTGCGCCGCAGCCAGGCATAGGCGCGCGTCTCGTTGGAGAGAGTCTGGAGCGAGCCGTTGGCGCCGCTGCCGCCGCCGCGATCCTTGTAGAGCGCGTGCGCGGCGACGCCGTATTCGGCGACCTCGTTCATCGCCTGCGTGCGGATCTGCAGCTCGATGCGCTGACGCGAAGGCCCCACGATGGTGGTGTGGATGGAACGGTAGTCGTTCTGCTTCGGCGTGGAGATGTAATCCTTGAAGCGGCCCGGCACCATCGACCAGGTGGTGTGGACCGCACCCAGCACGCGGTAGCAGTCCTCGACTTCATCGACGATGACGCGGAAGCCGAAAATGTCGGAAAGCTGCTCGAAGGAGAGCGCCTTGGCCTCCATCTTGCGGAACACCGACCATGGCTTCTTCTGGCGGCCCTTGACCTGTGCCTTCAGCCCGCGCTTCTCGAACAGGGCCGAGAGCGCGCTCTCGATCTCGCCGATCACGCCGCGGTTGCGCTCGAACATGTCGGCCAGCCGCCCGGTCACCGTGCGATAGGCTTCGGGATTGATGTAGCGAAAAGCCAGGTCCTCCAGCTCCTCGCGCATGCCCTGCATGCCCATGCGGCCGGCGAGCGGCGCATAGATCTCCATCGTCTCCTCGGCGATGCGCAGACGCTTGGAGGCCGGCACGTGGTCCAGCGTGCGCATGTTGTGCAGGCGGTCGGCAAGCTTGACCATCAGCACGCGGACGTCTTCGGAAATCGCGAGCAGCAGCTTGCGGAGATTTTCCGCCTGCTCGGCCTTCTTCGACACCAGGTCGAGCTTCTTCAGCTTGGTGAGGCCTTCGACGAGCCGGCCGAGATCGGGGCCGAACAGCTCGTCGATCTCCTGCCTGGTTGCGGTGGTGTCTTCGATCGTGTCGTGGAGCAGCGCCACGGCGATCGTGGCCTCGTCCAGATGCATCTCGGTGAGGATCGCGGCGACTTCCAGCGGATGCGAGAAATAGGGATCGCCGGAGGCCCGCTTCTGGTGGCCATGCTTTTGCATGGCATAGACGTAAGCCTTGTTGAGGAGCGCCTCATTCACATCGGGCTTGTAGCGCTGGACACGCTCCACAAGCTCGTATTGGCGCATCATCGGCAGCGTCTCGCATCGCAGAACAAAAAATGTGCGCCACCGTCACTGGCAGCGCACATCAGAAATAGCGTCGATACGCCGCGCGCAAAAGGGCGCGGCGAACCGATCTTAGTATTCGTCGCTCTTCTCCGGCGGCACCAGGCCTTCGATGCCGGCAAGCAGATCCTCTTCGCTCATGCGGTCGAACGCGATGTTGGAATCGTCGTCCGCTTCCTCGGCGGCAACCACAGGCGCGCCGGTCTGGTCGGCGATGGCCTGGCCGTCGGCCTCGGGCTCGTCGACCTCGACGTGCTTCTGCAGCGAATGGATCAGATCTTCCTTGAGGTCGCCAGGCGACAGCGTCTCGTCTGCGATCTAGCGCAGGGCAACGACCGGGTTCTTGTCGTTGTCGCGATCAACCGTGATCTGCGCGCCTTGCGAAATCAGGCGAGCGCGGTGGCCGGCAAGCAGCACAAGTTCAAAGCGGTTCTCGACCTTGTCGATGCAATCTTCGACGGTAACGCGGGCCATCGGAGTGCCCCTTTCTTGACCACGATAACAGGGAGGAAGGCGGTGCATAACGCGAAGCCTTCCGAAAGACAAGTATGGTCGACATGCCGTAGACTCAATGCCTGGCACCTGACCTCCGGGTGGCGGCGTGAACGGGATCCCGAATGGCTCGCGGAAGTTTGTATTGGCAAGCGCCTTCGCAAGCGGTATCGAAGTGTCATTCAGCGGCACATGGCCGTCGCAATGCGGCCTCCGGGTTTTTAAGATATGCCATTTCAAACTGGTATTGAGAAAATGTTCGACCCGCGCGAAAAGATCGCCCTTTTCATCGACGGCGCCAATCTTTATGCGACGTCGCGCGCCCTCGGCTTCGACATAGACTACCGCAAGCTGCTGGCGAGCTTCCAGAAGCGAGGATACCTGCTGCGCGCCTATTACTACACGGCGCTGGTCGAGGATCAGGAATATTCCTCGATCCGCCCGCTGATCGACTGGCTGGACTATAATGGCTACAAGGTCGTGACCAAACCGGCCAAGGAGTTCACCGACTCCTCGGGGCGCCGCAAGATCAAGGGCAACATGGACATCGAGCTTACCATCGACGCGCTCGAGCTCGCCGATGTCGTCGACCATTATGTGATCTTCTCGGGAGACGGCGATTTCCGCACCCTGGTCGAGGCCCTGCAGCGGCGCGGGCGCAAGGTGAGCATCGTCTCGACCATGACCTCGCAGCCGCCGATGATCTCGGACGACCTGCGCCGCACCGCCGACCACTTCATCGACCTGTCCACATTGAGGGCGGAAGTCGGTCGCGACCCCTCCGAACGGCCGCCGCGCCGGCACGAACCCGTCGAACACGACGACGACTATTGACGGTCCGCGTGCTCGACGTGCCCGCCGAACCGCCGCGGGACTGTCCGCTCTGCCCGCGGCTGCACGATTTCGTCGCCGAGTGGCGGCGCCGCGAGCCATCCTGGCATAACGCGCCGGTGCCGACCTTCCTGCCGCCGGAAGGCGCGGAATCCGTCCGGCTGCTGATCGTCGGCCTTGCGCCCGGCCTGCGCGGCGCCAACCGCACCGGCCGGCCGTTCACCGGCGACTATGCCGGCGACCTGCTCTATTCGACGATGATCCGCTTCGGCTTCGCGCGCGGCGAGTTCCTCGCTCGGCCCGATGACGGGCTGGAACTGGTCGGCACCGCCATCACCAATGCGGTGCGCTGCGTGCCGCCGGAGAACAAGCCGACCGGGGCAGAGATCGCCACCTG
>JAEWHY010000242.1 GCA_023387555.1 Pseudomonadota bacterium | reverse complement strand
TCACAAAGCCGCCCTTCATGAGGCGTGCAATCTGGCCCTGGAGCGTTCCCAACTCGTCGAAATGCACGATGACGCGTTCACCGATCGCGCCGGCGACCGGCGCAATCAACGCGAACTCCGCCGGCGAGATGCTGGCGGTGCGACAGTCGAATTCCCGTCGCGTACCGGTGATTTTGCGCCGGTTCGCAAGCGTGTAGCGGCCGGAAATGCTGATGTCGGTCCGCACCACACCGTGAACGGTTGTCGGACTGGTGTTTTGTAAATGCACTGGTGGTTCTGACATTAGCGGCTTGCTCGGTTCCCCTGGCGTTTCGATTGCCAGCAAAACGCCAATGCCAACCTGCCGGAATCGGTTAAAATGAGAAAGGAATATTTCCGGAACATCAACACGCGCGATGTCGCTGCGTATCTGCGAGAACCGAAGCGCAGCGCGCAAATAGCGTAATGAAGGACGTTTGCGTTTGTGCTTCCTTGCGTGACCTTGCGGCTGTTGGCGCGTCGCGGCGAACGCTGCAATTAACTCTGTTCCAACGGCTTGATTTCAGTTCGCGCTGTGGTGGCGTCTCGCGGTTGTTCCAACCGTCAGCGCCCGCAAATATCAGCTCTTGACCGCAGGTCGCCGACAGTCTTCCTTGCGCCTGCTGCGTGCAGCAGCGCGTGACGCGACAGGTGCGCGGAGAGATCATGTTCATCACCTTCTTTGCCGAACTGAAATCCGCGGGGCTGCCGGTCACGCTGCGCGAATATCTGACGTTGATGGAGGCGATGGATGCCGACCTTGCCTCGCGCAGGGTCGAGGACTTCTATTATCTGTCGCGCGCCGTGCTGGTGAAGGATGAGCGCAACCTCGACAAGTTCGACCGCGTGTTCGGCCATGTCTTCAAGGGTCTGTCGCTGATGGAAGAGGCGCTGAGCGCCGATATTCCCGAGGAGTGGCTGAAGAAGCTCGCGGACAAGTATCTCACCGAAGAGGAAAAGAAGCAGATCGAGGCGATGGGCGGCCTCGACAAGCTGCTCGAGACGCTGAAGAAGCGGCTGGAGGAGCAGAAGGAGCGCCATCAGGGCGGCTCGAAATGGATCGGCACCGGCGGCACCTCGCCGTTCGGCAATTCCGGCTACAATCCGGAAGGCATCCGTATCGGCGGCGAAAGCACGCACCGGCGCGCGGTCAAGGTCTGGGACAAGCGCGAGTTCAAGGACTTCGACGACGATGTCGAGATCGGCACCCGCAACATCAAGGTGGCGCTGCGCCGCCTGCGCAAGTTCGCCCGCACCGGCTCAGCCGAGGAGCTGGATCTCGACGGCACCATCAAGGGGACGGCCCACAAGGGCTATCTCGACATCCACATGCGGCCCGAGCGGCACAACGCGGTGAAGGTGCTGCTGTTCTTCGATGTCGGCGGCTCGATGGACTGGCACATCAAGGTGACGGAGGAATTGTTCTCCGCCGCGCGCGCCGAGTTCAAGCATATGGAGCATTTCTACTTCCACAATTGCCTGTACGAGCGGGTGTGGAAGGAGAACCGCCGCCGGTTCACCGACACCACGCCGACCTATGACGTGATGCATACCTTTCCGCACGACTACAAGGTGATCTTCGTCGGCGACGCCTCGATGAGCCCCTACGAGATCGCGATGCCGGGCGGCTCGGTCGAGCACATGAACGAAGAGCCGGGCGCGACCTGGATGGAGCGGATCACGCGCACTTATCCCGTCTGCGTGTGGCTCAACCCGGTGCCGGAGAGCGAGTGGGATTACACGCAATCGATCCGCATGATGCGGCAGCTGATGGGCGGGCGGATGTATCCGCTGACGCTCGAGGGACTGGACCGCGCGATGCGCGAGCTGGTGCGGTGAGCGGAAAAATCTCTTCGCCGCGGCAGCGCGGCGAAGAGGCTTTCACTGGTGGCCAATCCTAGATATCAGACCGGGCTCGCGATCGGCCGTACGATGATCTCGTTGACATCGACACCGTCCGGCTGTTCGACCGCGAAAGCGATGGCGCGGGCGATGGCATCCGGCGTCAGGGCGATCTTGCGGAAATCGTCCATATAGGCCTTGGTGGCTTCGTGCGTGATGGTGACGGCGAGTTCGGATTCCACGACGCCCGGCGAAACCACCGTCACCCGGATGTCGGTATTCTCCTGTCGCAGCCCTTCCGAAATCGCGATCACGGCGTATTTGGTCCCGCAATAGACCGCCGCGGTCGGGAAGGTCATGTGGCCGCCGATCGAGGAGAGATTCACGATCTGCCCGGAGCCCTGCTGCTTCATCAGCGGTAGCACGCCCGCGATGCCGTGCAGCACGCCCCGGATGTTGACGTCGATCATCCGGTTCCATTCGTCGATCTTCAGTGCTTCCATCGGCGACAGCGGCATGATGCCGGCGTTGTTGACGAGCACGTCGATCCTGCCGAATTCCTGGCGGGCGAAATCCACGAAGGCTGCGAAGTCGTCCTGGCTGGTGACATCGAGCGTGCGGAAGCGCGCGGAACCGCCGGCGTTGGTGATTTGCGTTGCCAGCCGCTCGAGACGGTCGGTGCGTCGTGCGCCAAGCACGACCCTGGCGCCGCGCTTTGCAAGTTCCCGCGCGGTCGCTTCGCCGATGCCGCTGGACGCGCCGGAGATGAGAATGACTTTTCCTTCAATGGTCATGGTCATGCCTTTCGTATGTCTGGGTCAGTTTGCGGAAAACGGGAGGGCAATGTTGCGTTCGGCGAAGACCTCACGCAGCGCCTGCGCGGCATCGATCGCGCGCGGCGTGCCGGCGGTGACGGTGGTGAGATAGACGATCTCGGCCAGTTCCTGCGGCTTCACGCCCGCGTTCAGGGCGTAGCCCGCATGGACCTTGAAATAGGCGAGGTGACCGAGCGCGGCCATCGCCGATAGCATTGCGAGCTGGCGCGTCCGGACGTCGATCTCCTTGCGGCCGAAGATGTCGCCGAGGGCGTAATTCAGAACGGCATCGCCGAGCGGCGGGAAATCGCGGAGCAGGGCCTCGAGCACCGGCTGGCCTCTGCCGCCGCTGAGTTCGGCGATCACCTCCATTCCGCGGTCTGCGCGCGGATCGCGGGCCTGCGCGGCCGGTGCGATACTGCTGACGATGGCGAAACCGGATGCGGCAGCCAGCGCGGCGTTGGCTATCCAGGTCTGGATCATCTGGGCTCCTTGCGTTGCGTTTGCGATGCCCGGACCATGCTCCAGCGGCGGCGCCGGGCGGTAGACCGAAGCTCCAGCGTTCTTGCCTGATCCTCCGAGGGTGAGGGGCGCGACTGGCGGCGGGAGCGGGACGAGGCTAAGGTCAGCGCCACATCGCCGGCTGAAATGCCTTTGTTTTCAGCAAATAAGGAGGATGCCGAGCATGAGCCGCCAGGGCGAATTGGCTGCGCTGATTGACAAATTCTCCGCGACCGACGGCATCCATAAGACCGCGATCCCGCGCATGTCGCTGATCCGCTCGAGCCAGCCGACCGAGCCGCTGCATGCCGTGCAGGCACCGGCCATCTGCATCATCGCGCAGGGGCAGAAGATCGTGATGCTCGCCGACATCGCCTTCGCCTACGACCCGGCAAGCTATCTCGTGGTGTCGGTCGATGTGCCGATCACAGGGCAGGTCACCGTCGCAAGCAAGGCGCAGCCCTATCTCTGTCTGATGCTCGATTTCGATCCCGGCGTCCTCGGCGCTCTCGTGCTGGACGCAGGCGTGACGCGCGCCGCGTCGGACGCGCCGGGGCCGAGTTTGATGCTGAGCAAGGTGACGCCCGAGTTGCTCGATGCCGCAATCCGGCTGGTGCGGCTGCTTGAGACCCCGCGCGACGTTCAGGTGCTCGCGCCGCTTGCCGAACGCGAAATCCTGTATCGCCTGCTGCAGGGTGAGCAGGCGGCGCGGCTTCAGCAGATCGCGGTCGCCGACAGCAAGCTGCGGCAGGTCAACCGCGCGATCTCATGGATCAAGAAGAACTTTGACAAGCCGTTTTCGATCGACACGGTGGCCGCCGAAGCACGCATGAGCGCCTCCTCGTTGCACGAGCATTTCAAGGCGGTGACCGCCATGAGCCCGCTGCAATATCAGAAGCAGTTGCGCCTGCAGGAAGCGCGTCGCCTGATGTTCGGCCAGACCATCGACGCCGCGAGCGCCGGGCATCGCGTTGGCTACGAAAGTCCCTCGCAGTTCAGCCGCGAATATGCGCGGATGTTCGGCGCGCCTCCGGTGCGTGATATCGAGCGGCTGCGCGCGTCTCCGGGCCTCTATGGCGTATGACGCCGAAGGTCGCGGCGATCAGGGCGTCACGATCATGCCGGTGAAGACGTGAGCCTGCAGCATCACCAGGATGCCGACGAGGCACGCCAGCGCGATCGAATGCCAGAACACGAAGCGCAGGATCGTGCCCTCGTGTCCGAACCAGTTCGTGGCGGTCGACGCCACGACGATGGATTGCGCATCGATCATCTTGCCCATGACGCCGCCGGATGAATTGGCGGCGCCCATCAGGATCGGAGACAGGCCCAGCTGCTCGGAGGTGATTTTCTGCAAATTGCCGAACAGCACATTGGAGGCGGTATCCGAGCCGGTCAGGGCAACGCCGAGCCAGCCGAGCAGGGTGCCGAAGAATGGATAGAGCACGCCGGCACCGGCAAAGGCGAGGCCGAGCGTCGCGTCGATCCCCGACAGCCGGGTGAGGGTGCCAATCGCGAGCATCGCCGAGATGGTGACCAGCGAATAGGCGCACACCCGCAGGGTGCGTCCGTATTCGACAACGAGGCGCAAAGGCGAAAAGCCCATGAGGAAGCCGGAGATGATCGCCGCGATCAGCATCCCGGAGCCGGTATAGGTCAGCCATGTGAAGGCGAAGACTGCGCTCTCCGGCGTCGGCTTGGCCGCGACCGGTGGCACCTTGTTGATCATGTTGTGCAGTTCGGGGACCGGGTAGTTCCAGGTCGCCCATGGATTGACGAGCCCCTTGAACCAGTCGGTGCCCCACAGCAGCAGGACGATGCTGACGATGATCCAGGGCAGCAGCGCCATCACCACCTGGCCACGTGCGGGCGCCTTGGTGGGGATTTCCGTCACCGGCCGGCCGACCGCTGAATCGTCCTTGGTGCGCAAGGCGGGTGAGGTCCAGGTCTCCTTCGGCCGCCAGATTTGCAGGAAGCCGATCAGGCACGCCATCGAGATCAGCGATGCGCCGATATCGACGATCCATGGATTGATGAAATTCGAGATCAGGAACTGAGGGACGGCGAATGACACGCCGGTGACCAGAATGGCGGGCCAGATCGCGAGCATACCGCGCCAGCCGGCGAACACGCAGATCAGCCAGAACGGCACGATCAGTGAGAAGAACGGCAACTGCCGTCCGACCATGGCGCCGAGCAGGAACGGATCGATCCCCGTGACGCTCGACAGGCCGGCGATTGGCGTGCCGAGCGCTCCAAAGGCGACCGGCGCGGTATTGGCGATCAGCGACAGCCCCGATGCCGCAAGCGGTGAAAAGCCAAGACCGATCAGGATCGCACCGGTCACGGCGACCGGCGTTCCAAATCCGGATGCCCCTTCGAAGAACGCGCCGAACGAGAATGCGATCAGCAGAAGCTGGATGCGGCGGTCGCTGCTGATGCCGCCGATGGTCGTCTGCAAGGTCTCGAATGCACCTTTTGCGACCGTGAGACGATAGAGAAAGATCACATTGAGGACGATCCATCCGATCGGGAAGAAGCCGATGACCGCGCCAAGGAGCGAAGCGCGCAGCGACAGATTGGCCGGCATCGTGAAGATGAAGATCGCGACGAGATTGGCCGCAATCAGGGCGATGACGGCGGCGATATGCGCCTTGACCTTGTTGGATGCGATCAGGCCGAGCAGCACAAGGACAGGTATCGCGGCCGCGATTGTCGACAGGACCGTGTTGTTGAGCGGATTATAGACCTGTTCCCACATCGTTGTCCCCGATGCGGCGCATCCGAAATCGCGCTTGTGAGCGAGGCTACGCCTCGGGCACGGGGCGGGTAAGTAAACTTAACGTGCCAACGCGTGGCGCGGCCTAGGCCTTCGCGGGATTGTCAGCGCACCGGAACTGGGCGAGCGGGGATCGGCGCCGGCTCTACGGCATCGTGGGGATCGTCGCAGCCATGCGGCACCAATGTCGCCTGGCGATGGCCCTCTTCGCCGAACATCGCGATGTAATCGCTGAGCGGCAGGTATCCGGCTTCGGCTAGGGCCCGGGCGGTCTGTCGGTCGAGGATGTGCATGGATGGTTCCCATCCGCCACCCCCGAGGCGATCACGGATAAATGGGCCGTGCCGGCAATGGTTCCAGAGGGCAACTGGTCTCCGTCCTTGCCGGAATCAACAGACGGGCGAGGGGGGACGCGCAGTGGCGGTATCGCGCTCTCCGGTCCGACGTATCCCGGCGTCCTTGCCTCTGGACAGCCCCGTCGTCTTGTTGCGCCGCAAGAATAAAAATCCTTCGGACCCGTCTTGACGGGACACGGCCGCATCCTAAATCGGTCGGCTGCCGGGCCGCAGTCGCGCCTGGCGTCAGGCATTTCCATGTTCTTTCAGGAGGATGTGGCGATGAAGGAGACCAAGCGAAAAGCATTCGACACCGACGATCTCTTGCACCCTGCACGCGCGTTCGATCATCCCTCGGACGTCGCTTCTGATCCCGATCTGACACTCAACGAAAAACGCGCCATCCTGGCCTCATGGGCCTCCGACGCCTGTGCGCTGGAGGCGTGCCCGGAACTGCGGGAAATCTCGTCCGGCCGCAGGGTGCGGTTTGACGAGATCATGGACGCCTTGCGCGCGCTCGATCGCGAGCCGGACCGCTGGTTGCCCAGCTATCGGCGGCTGCGGCGGAGGCAGCGGCTCGACGACCAGAGGGGGCGCAGCGATCCCGGTCACGGTCAGCCGCTTCAATAGGTGCGCCATGTCGAGCTACGCCAAGTCGAAAAGACTGGAGCGCGTGATCGTCGGGCGCGAGAGCAACGTTATTCGCGTCAACTTCTCAGCCCTGCGCGATCCGCCTTGTCCCACCTTTCCCGGAGCGGCGGCCCTGCGGAACACTGTCGCCGCGGTGTCATAAGATGGCGTCATAAGAAACTGACTAGAGAGGAGTCTGCGATGAGAGATGAAGCCCGCATCTTGCGCGGTCATCGGGCCAACCTGGACCGTTACGCAAGAATGCTCGCGACAAATCTGACCGAACTCGAGCGGCAGTACATTCATCGGCGCATTGCGGAGGAGCACGCCGCGATCGCGCGTCTCGAGGCGCAGCGCTTCACGGCAACGGCGGATCCTGCCACCCTGATCGCGGCCCGCGAGGCGGAGCGACGGGTCGGCGCCTAGGAGGCCGCGCGCTCAGCCGGTCGTTTAGCCGGTCGCTGGGCATTGAGCCCGGACGCAGCGAGACTGCGGACCGGGCTTTTTTATTCTCCCGGATAGGTTTGTAGCGCCCCGGTCGGCTTCGAGCCACCTCCCCGGGGCACACCTTGCGCGTTAAAATCCCGCGCGGTGCCTTTCCGCAACGTCGACTTGCACCCATTTTAAATTGGGCCATTGGGGAAAAAGCGGGCAGGTCGCGCATCCCGAAAAGAACATATTGCGAACTGAGAACAAACAGGGTACATTGTTCTTAGTCGAACGAGACCGCCTTAACCCCGGGGACGGGCAGAATGCCAACGGCATTCACGCCGCCCGAATCGTCAGTCATAAGGAGCGACAATGGCCCAGGCCGCCCTGCGTTTGGTTGAAGGTTCCTCCATGGACAAGTCGAAAGCCCTTGATGCCGCGCTCTCCCAGATCGAGCGCAATTTCGGCAAGGGCTCGATCATGCGGCTCGGCAAGACCAAGGCCGAGCTGGAAATCGACACGATCTCGACCGGCTCGCTTGGCCTCGATATCGCGCTTGGCGTCGGCGGCCTGCCGCGCGGCCGGGTGGTGGAAATCTACGGGCCGGAATCCTCCGGCAAGACCACGCTCGCGCTGCACACGATCGCGGAGGCGCAGCGCAAGGGCGGCATCTGCGCCTTCGTCGATGCCGAACATGCACTCGACCCGGTCTATGCGCGCAAGCTCGGGGTCAATGTCGACGATCTCCTGGTCTCGCAGCCCGATGCCGGCGAGCAGGCGCTGGAAATCACCGATACGCTGGTGCGCTCCGGCGCAGTCGATGTCGTGGTGGTGGATTCGGTCGCGGCCCTCGTCCCGAAGGCCGAACTCGACGGTGAGATGGGCGATTCGCTGCCCGGCCTGCAGGCGCGGCTGATGAGCCAGGCGCTGCGCAAGCTCACCGCCTCGATCAACAAGTCGAAGACCATGGTGATCTTCATCAACCAGATCCGCATGAAGATCGGGGTGATGTATGGCTCGCCGGAAACCACGACCGGCGGCAACGCGCTGAAATTCTATGCCTCGGTCCGTCTCGATATTCGCCGGATCGGCGCGATCAAGGACCGCGACGAGGTGGTCGGCAACCAGACCCGGGTCAAGGTGGTCAAGAACAAGCTGGCGCCGCCGTTCAAGCAGGTCGAGTTCGACATCATGTACGGAGAGGGCGTCTCCAAGACCGGCGAACTGATCGATCTCGGCGTCAAGGCCGGGGTGGTGGAGAAGTCCGGCGCTTGGTTCTCCTATGACAGTCAGCGGGTCGGTCAGGGCCGCGAGAATGCCAAGACCTTCCTGCGCAACAATCCCGATATCGCGGCCGCGATCGAGGCGGCGGTGCGGCAGAATTCCGGGCTGATCGCCGACAAGATCCTCGCGGGCGAGGAAGAGGACGACAGCGACGACGCCGAGTGAGGTTGCGTCGCGGCGCCTTGTTGTCGTGCGGCCCCGTCATCAGGCCGCGTCATGGCCAGGCGCCTGTTCCCCGTCGCGGCATGCGTCCCAACTCTGGATCGTCAGACGGGCGTCGGGCTGGCGGCGGAGGTCGCGCCGGTTCGAGGTGCCATTGATCCGCGTCGCCGCGCAGACTGGGTGAGGGGATCGCTTGTCTCGCGGTCCGCTCACCCTTTGCCTTGAGCACCACCGCCTCCCTCGCGCCCACTCCCGGGGAGCGTTGCGGCTCCTGCCTCCGTGGTTATTCACAGACCTGAGCTGTTGCGTGGTCGGTCGCCACTGGCGCGCCGTTGGTCACCGTCAGCAGCATTGCAGCTACAACGCTAGGCTGCCGTCTTCCAATCCACTCCCGCGCAGCCCTCAGGGGGCACCCGCGGCGTTTCCCCGCCGCCATGCCTTCGGCAGCGTAGCGAAGTCCCCGGTTTTCTGGACTTGGCCTGAGCGCATCGCTACATATCCCCCCGACATTTCAATCCGATCCGGGCACTTCTCCCGGGGCAGACAGGGGCCGCGGGCCTTCGGGCGTGCGCGGCGGCAAGGCTTCATGAGCGGCGTCAACGATATCCGGGCAGGCTTCCTCGATTTTTTCGCACGCAACGACCACCAGGCGGTGAGCTCATCGCCGCTGGTGCCGCGCAACGACCCGACGCTGATGTTCACCAACGCGGGGATGGTGCAGTTCAAGAATGTGTTCACCGGCCTTGAGAAGCGGCCCTACAGCCGGGCCGTCACCGCGCAGAAATGCGTCCGCGCCGGCGGCAAGCACAACGATCTCGACAACGTCGGCTACACCGCGCGCCACCACACCTTTTTCGAGATGCTCGGCAATTTCTCGTTCGGCGACTATTTCAAGGAGCGCGCGATCGAGCTGGCCTGGACCCTGATCACCAGGGACTTCGGGCTGCCGAAGGACAAGCTGACCGCCACCGTCTATATCGACGACGATGTCGCCTTCGACCTGTGGAAGAAGATCGCGGGGCTGCCCGAAAGCCGCATCATCCGGATCGCCGGCTCGGACAATTTCTGGGCGATGGGCGACACCGG
>JAEWHY010000239.1 GCA_023387555.1 Pseudomonadota bacterium | reverse complement strand
CGGCCCCGGGCACAGCGTGGTGACGCGGATGTTCCGCGGCCGCCATTCCTCGTGCAACGCTTCGGTGAAGGACACCACGTAAGCCTTGGTCGCGTAATAGACAGCGTGATTGGGCCCCGGCAGAAAGCCCGCGACCGACGCCACATTCATCAACCCGCCACGCCTGCGTTCAAGCGCATCAGCGAAACGCAGCGACAGGTCGGTCAGCGTCCGGACGTTGAGGTCGATCATCTCGAGCTGCCGTGCCCGGGGCAGCGATGCCGCGGCTCCGGCCAGTCCGAAACCGGCATTGTTGACGACGAATTGCGGTTCAAGCCCTTCGGCGTCGAGCGCCGCCGCGATCCGGTCTCCGGCGTCGGCTTGCGACAGATCGACCGTGATGACGAGAGGGCGAAGGCCGCCGCTGCTCGCGAGATCGTCGGCCAGCGCCTCCAGACGGTCGGTGCGGCGCGCCGCGAGAACGAGACGGTGTCCATTGCGGGCAAACACCCGCGCCAATTCAGCTCCGATCCCGGACGATGCGCCGGTGATCAGTGCGATCGGCTCAGGCATCGCCCGGCGACTTTCTCGCCTCGGCGACCTCGCGACGCATCTCGACACGGTCGCGCTGCGAAATGCCGAGCAGATCCGAAGCGCGCCAGACCACATTGTCCTCGAATTCGTCCATCCGGCCGTCGGCGTAGACCATCTCCCACATCATCTTCACGATGCGCTTGCGGCCATCCTCATCGAGCGAACGGTTGATCTGACTGGTGAAGCCATAAAGGTCGACAGCCTCGCGATCGGCCTCGGTCGCGACCGCGATCAATTCCTCGACCGCATCATCATCGAGCGCGAACTGGCGCTTGAGCAGTTCGTGCAGCGTGTCCAGTTCGGCGGGTGTTTCCTGGCCGTCGATCGACATCACATGAATGAGCAAGGCGGCGGCAGCCAGGCGATAGTCGTTCTCGCTGAAGCGGCTGACCGGCCTCTCCCCGATGCCGACCTCGTTCAAAAAATCCTTCAGAAGCTGAAGCATGCGCCCTCAGATGTGATGCTGGTGCAATGTGGTTGCCGCGGAGGCCGTTGTAAAGCATTGCCTGATGACCGTTTTGTCATGTCGGGCGGTCCGGCCCCTCAGCGGTTCCTTGTACGGCAGGCCCTGCGCCGTCACGCGACGCTGAAAACCGCCGTGGACAAGAGCGGCAGGCGGCAAAGCCTTCCGCAAATCGCTCGGGAAAGCCTATCGCTCGGGAATCGATGTGGCGAATGCCATTCACCACATCGCAGATTTCAAAAAAGCGACGAACCGGATCAGGCGCTCACCACCGGCCGCGGTTGCGCGGCCTGCGCCCGCTCCTCCCTGGCTTGCTTGGCGAGCGTGAGGAGATCGACCTTACCGGAGCCCAGCATCGGTAACTTTTCCATGACGATCACTTCCGCCGGGATCATCAGCTCCGATGCATGACGCAAACGGGCATAGGCAATGAAGTCGGCACGCGTCGCCTTGTCGTTGTTGGTATAGAGCAGGAGCCGCTCGCCTTTGCGGGCATCGGGCACCGAAACCACCGCCGAAACGGCATCCGGCCACAGATCGCCGGCGAGCGCCTCGACCGCGGCAAACGACACCATTTCACCGCCGACCTTCGCGAAGCGCTTGGCGCGGCCCATGATCTTGATGAAGCCCTGCGCATCGATCGTGACGATGTCACCGGTGTCATGCCAGCCCTCCGCGGGCCGCTCGAGCACGCCGGGATTCTCAGCGCGCAGATAGCCGAGCATGACATTCGGCCCCTTCACGAACAGCCGGCCGCCTTCGTCGACGCCCTCGACCTTCTCGAGCCTCGCCTCCATGCCCGGGAACAGCCGCCCGACCGTACCGAATTTGTTGAACATCGGCGTATTCAGCGCGAGTGCCGGCGCCGTCTCGGTGACGCCATAGCCTTCCAGAATGCGGATGCCGAATTTCTCGAGATAGGTCTGCCGCGTCGAGTCGCGCACGGGCTCGGCACCGGACAGCATGTAGCGGATCGAGCGGAAGTCATACGGGTTCGCCGCACGCGCATAGCCGTTCAGGAACGTATCGGTGCCGAACATGATGGTCGCGTTGGTGGCATAGACCAGTTCCGGCACCGTGCGATAATGCAGTGGCGACGGATACAGGAAGATCGGCACGCCAGACACGATCGGCAGGATCACGCCCACCGTCAGCCCGAAGGAATGAAACACCGGCAGGATGTTGAAGACCTTGTCCGTCCGGTTGAAGTCGATGCGTGCGCGCGCCTGCGCGGCATTGGTCAGGATGTTCCGGTGGGACAGCACCACGCCTTTCGGCACGCCCTCCGATCCGGATGTGAACAGGATCGCCGCCCAGTCGTCTGGCTTTCGCGCCACGATCGGCTTCTTGTAGCTGAGCATGCCGGCGAGCTTGTCGAGCAGACCGACCTGGGCCCGCACATCCTCGAGATAGACGAACTTCACGCCCGCCGACATCTTCTCGACGAGCGGCTCGAGCTTGCCGCGCTCGACGAACGCACGCGAGGTGACCACCGTGTCGATGCCGGCGGCACGGCAGCCGGCCAGGATGTTGGTCGCACCCGCGGTGAAATTGATCATGGCCGGCACCCGGCCGGCGGACATCAATCCGAAGATCGTGACCACGGCGCCATTGGCATTCGGCAACATCACGCCCAGCGGCTTGCCGACTTCGGCGAGCGGCATCAGCTTCTTGCCGAGGATGCGGCTGCCGAGCAGAAGCCGCTTGTAGGTCAGCGACCCGGTGACCAGATCCTCGGTCGCGACCGTCTTCATGCCGTGCTCGTTCGCGGCCTCGATCAGGGCCTCGACGATGGTGCGGTCGGTGCGCGTGGTCTCGTAGATCATGTTAGACATGATGTCGTAGAGCGCAGCGCCCGCCGCACGCCGCCGCGCCTTGCCGCGCAGATCGGGATCGAGCTTGAGCTTGGTCGGCTCGAGCACCGTGACCCGCAGCTTGGGGAACAGCTGCTTGCGGATCTGGTATCCCATCAGCCGCGTGAAATAGGACCGTTCAAGTCCTTCGATGCGGATCGGAACGATGATGGCATCGGACTTGTCGGCAATCAGACCGGCACCGTCATAGACCTTCATCAGCGAGCCGGTCATGGTGAGCCGGCCCTCGGGGAAGATGATGAGGGTCTCGCCGCTGGCCACAGCCTGGATCAGCGTCCGCGTCGCCATCGGCTTCAGCGGATCGATCGGCAGGGCACGGGTGAAGCGCGCGAACGGCTTCACCCACCATTTCTGCGCAATGGTGGTGTCGATGGCAAAAAGCGGATCGCGGCCCAGCAGCGAAAGTGCGATGCCGGCGTCGAGGAAGCTCACATGGTTGAGCGCCAGAATGACGTTCGGCTGATTCACCTTCTGCAGGTTTTCCAGCCCATGCACCTCGGCGCGGAAGAAGGCGCGATAGAGAATGGAGAGCGCATCGGCGAACGGCCGCGTCGGCATGGTGAAGGCGATAATCACGGCCACGATCAGGTTGGCGACGCCAAGCCCGATGAACAGCATCGGCGTGGTGACGCCGCCAAGGCCCTGCAGCATGGCCACGACCAGCGTGGCCACCGTCATGAACAGAGCATTGAGAACGTTCACGGCTGCGACAACGCGGGCGCGCCGGTCGGCCCCCGCCCAGGCTTGTACCGCGGCAAAGGCCGGCACGATGAACAAGCCGCCAGCGATCGCAAGTCCGGCCAGCGCGATCGCGACATTGATGCCGCGCGCCGTGCGGAAGACCTCGACGGGGCCATCGCCTGCCCGGCCGGCGGCGCGCCGTAAAGCGCGTATCCCATGAACAGCGCAAAGCCCGCGAGCAGCACCGCGCCCAGCAGCGTCGGCAACAGAATGATGCGCCCACTCGCCAGGAATGCTGCCAGGCCCGAACCGATGGCGACCGCGATCGAGAACACCGCGAGATAGGCGGTGACGGCATATTCGTCGCCACCGACGATGTTCTTGACCGACGGCGGCAGCAACGACAGCACGACGACGCCGGCGAGCCAGAACCAGCTGGTGACCAGCGCGCCCCACCACAGCCGGTGATCGCGGCGCAGATCCTGAATCAGGTCCCAGGTCGATGTCGCAATGTTCTTGTTGATGATGAGATTGGGAGCGGCCTCGCCGGTACGCGGAATCAGCAGCGCCGATAGCCAGCACAGGATGGCGAACACCATCACCAGTATCGAGAAGGCCGCTGGGCTGCCGCCGCCCTTGGCCGCAATGCCGCCGGCGATCGTGCCGAGCAGGATGGCGATAAAGGTTGCGCCCTCGACCAGCGCGTTGCCGGCGGGCAGTTCGCGGCGCTCCAGATGGTCGGGCAGAATGCCGTATTTGATCGGGCCGAACAGCGCGCCGATCACGCCGAAGCCGAACAGCGCAAGGTACAGAATGATCAGGGAACGCGTCGGCGATTCGCCCGGAGCCTCATAGGCGTGGACCACGAAGCCGAGGACCGCGATCGCCGCGACGCCGATCTCGACAAACTTCAGCCGCTGCGCCACCAGAGCCTTGTCGAAGCGATCGGCGATCTGGCCGCCGAGTGCCGACAGGAAGAAATAAGGGGCTATGAAGACCGCCCCCGCGAGCGTGATCAGCGCCTCGGCGTGCGACCCGCCGGCGCTTTCCGATCCCATATGGAACAGGATCAGAAAGACGATCGCGTTTTTGAGGAAGTTGTCGTTGAACGCTGAAAAGAACTGACACCAGAACAGCGGCGCGAAGCGCCAGGACAGCATCAGTGGCTTGGACGATCCGGCCATACGCGTCAAAAATCCGATGTTGTGCAGGTTGCCATTTTAGCAGACTTCCGCCAGCGCCAATACGGCGGAAGCGGCCGCATGGCGTGGTGTTTCAGAAATCCGCGCACAACAAGCCGCAGACTGACGCGGACTTTCCGGACTTTGGGCTAGACGTTGCGCGCCAGAACCGTCGGTTGCTTCATGCAATCCTCGTCGACGCCGTTATGCTGCTTGAACTGGCTGAAACCGACATGGCTCGCAGGCGAGCCGGACACCACGACGAGATAGGCGAATTCCGTGCGATGCCGCGGCGCGTCGCTGAAAACCTCGTCGTATTCGGCCCAGCCCCAGATCAGGAGCTTGCCCTGCTGGTCGCGGACCTGACGCAGGATCGCCGGTTCCATGCTGATGACCGGCGACAGCGCCATCGCGCGCGGCCCGACGGTCAGCGGCTTGTAGGAATCGTAGGACTGGATGCGATTTCCGAGTTCGTCGAAATCGGCAAAATCGAAATCCTCGGGAACCGACTTGTCGAAATACTTCCAGTTCACATGCCCGCGACCCTTCCGGGTCGGGGTCGTACCGGTGTTTTCCCAGATCGGCTGGATCGTGCAGGTCTGAATCTCGTCATTCAGCGGATTCTTGGTCATCGCCACGTCGAACTCGCGCAGAAAGACGTAGGCGCGCTGCGCCGAGATCAGCCCCTCTTCGACGAGGCCCGCGGTTCGATCGGAGGCGCGCGCCGTGCGCAGCATCCACAAACCCTGGAACACCGTCGCCAGCACGAGGAACAGGGCGAAGGCCGCAAGCAGCATATCGGTGATGCGGATGTCGCAGAAGAACCGCTGCCGCCAGGTCGTCACGACCGTCGGCGCCGGCGCGGCCTTGGCCTGCGCCTGCCAGACGAGGCCATCAAGGGCCTCCCGGGTCATGACCGCCCGCTGCACCACCGCATCGGGGGCGCCGGTCTGGAAGTGGATCGGCAAGCGCCCCGGCGTCCGCTCCGGTTGCGGCGCTGCCGCCGGCGGCGGCTCGATCGCGCAATAGTTGGCAAGAAGCCCGGTCGCGCCCGCCACCACGGCCAGCGCGATCAGCGCTGAGAACAGAAATGCACTGATAGTTTTCATTACAGAGGATGCCTGGCGGTGCCGCTTAACCCGTCATAGCGCCGCGAGGCCCCCCGCGACCGGGCAGACGTTAGAGAGCGCGCCGGGATCAGTCAAACCGTACCGCGAACGGGACCGGAACAAGCGCGTGAGGCCAGTTCCCCCGCGCCGGACATGGCTGCAGTCCGACCACCGCCATGGCCAGAACCGGACGCACCGTATATCCACGAGCCGAATCGGATGCCCAAGGTTTGCCGAATAGTTCTCCTTCCGCTGCACGCTCGGCAGCCGCCATCGGCGCGCTGTGCGGAATTGCAGCTTCCGCGTGCTGGGCGATCGGATTCGTCGCCGCGAAGCATGGGATCGCCGCCGGGCTGACGCCTCCCGATCTCGCCTTCCATCGCTTCGTCTGGACCGGCCTGCTGATGGCCCCGCTGGTGGCGCGGGCCGGCATTGCCGATCTCGGCGGGCTGGGCTGGGGGCGCGGGCTGATCCTGATGCTGCTGGCCGGACCGCCCCAGGCGTTCCTGAATTACAGCGGGCTGACGCTCGCGCCCCTCGGTCATGGCGCGGTCATCCAGCCCGCCTCCGCGGCCGTGGGCGGAATTCTCCTGGCCTTTCTGGTACTCGGCGAGAAGCTGACCCGCGCCCGCGTGATCGGCGTGATCGCGATCCTGCTCGGTCTGATCGTGCTCGCCGGCGAGGCGGTCACGGCGATTCGCGGCAATGCGTTGGGTGGCGACCTCCTGTTCGCCGCCGCAGGCGCCTGCTGGGCGGCCTTCACGATCTGCCTGCGTGGATGGCGCACCAGCGGCCTGCTCGCCGCGCAGGTCGTGGGCGTGCTGTCGGTGATCGTCTATTTGCCGCTATTCGCCCTGCTATACGGCCTCGACCACATGATTGCGGCGGGATTCTGGGAGAACCTCCTGCAGGTTGTCGCGCAGGGTGGTTTGGCCGGGCTGCTCGCCCTCTATCTGTTCGCGCGTGCGGTCAGCGCGCTCGGCGCGGGACGCGCATCGCTGTTTCCGGCACTGGTGCCGCCGATGACGATGCTGGTCGGATTGGTCGCGCTCGGCGACGTGCCGACCATTCCGCAGCTGATCGGCCTTGCCATCGTCGGTATCGGCTTCTGGTTCGCCCTCCGGCCCTGAACCGTCACTGCGCCTTGCAGAGCGTCGCCTTCCGCTTCGGCCGCTTCAGCCTGGCTTCCTGATCGCGGATCCAGAACGACACGCCGCTCTTGGCATAGCGCGTGCCTAATGGCGCCAGCCGCTTGGGCAGCGCATAGGTATGCCCGTCGAACTGCAGACGGATCCGCTTGTCGCCCTGGAAGAGCGCCGATGTGACGTTGGTGCCGTCGGCGCAAAGGTAACTGGCGAACGTCTGCGCATGCGCGACCACACCACTCGCAACGAGAAAAGGCAAAGCCAGTACGATCCGCTTCATGAAGACACCGCTGGAAAGAGTTGTTCGCGTCAGGAACGTCACGCCGCCTTTCGCGTGGACAAAAACTCGCCCATGCGACCGAGCGCTTTCAGGATGTTCTCGGTCGAATTGGCATACGACAGGCGTACGTAGCCCTCACCCAGGACTCCGAAATCCGGTCCCCCGATGATCGCCACCCCCGCATCTTCGAGGAGCGACGAGGCCAGCGCCTTGGCCTTCCACCCGGTCTGCTTGATGTTCGGGAAAGCGTAGAACGCGCCCTTCGGCGTCGCGCAGGAAATGCCGGGCAGCCCGTTCAGCCCGTCCACCACCACCTTGCGACGCCGGTCGAACTCCGCAACCATGCGCTCGACCTCGTCCTGCGGGCCGGTCAGCGCAGCAAGACCGGCATATTGCGCCGACGCATTGACGCAGGAATGCAGGTTGACCGCGAGCTTGCGCGCGTAGTCGTAGAGCTTGCCCGGCCAGACTGCATAACCGAGCCGCCAGCCGGTCATCGCATAGGTCTTGGACCAGCCGTTCAGCAGGATCAGGCGATCGCGGATCTGCGGATAGGACAGCAGGCAGACGTGCTGCTCGCCGTCATAGACCATGTGGTCGTAGATCTCGTCCGACAGCACCGCGACATCGGGATAGCGCTCGAGGCCTGCCACCAGCTTGTCGACCTCCGCTTTCGGGGTCACGCCGCCGGTCGGATTGGCCGGCGAGTTGACGATCAGGAGCCGCGTCTGCGGGGTGATCAGCCGGAGCGTTTCCTCGGCCGAGAAAGCGAAGCCGTTTTCCTCCCGGATCGGAACCGGCACCGGGTTGGCACCGGTGAACTCGATCATCGAGCGGTAAATCGGAAATCCGGGGTCGGGATAGAGAATATCGACGCCCGGTTCGCCAAACATCATGATCGCCATGAACATGGTCGGCTTGCCGCCCGGCATGATCATGACCTCGTCCGGCGACACATCGACCGCAAACCGCTTGTTCAGGTCGGCGGCGACCGCTTCGCGCAAGGCCGGGATGCCGGTCGCGGGGGTATAGCCGTGGTGGCCGTCCCGCAGCGCCTTGATCGCCGCCTCGACGATGAAATCCGGTGTCCGGAAATCCGGCTGCCCGATCCCGAGATTGATGACGTCGCGACCCTGCGCGGCCAGCGCGTTGGCGCGCGCGAGCACGGCGAAGGCGTTTTCCTCTCCAATCCGGTCAAAGGCGGCGATGGTACGAAACATGGACAGTCTCCGGGGGCCGAGGCTATTAGTCGCGCCTGACCGGTATCCGGTCAACCCTGAGGCCCTAGACTCGGCCCGGACATTGCCGCGCCGGTGGCGGCGTGCCACATACAGCGCGCTATGACAGTCTGGCTAGAA
>JAEWHY010000219.1 GCA_023387555.1 Pseudomonadota bacterium | reverse complement strand
GCACACGCTGATCCATCTCGGATTTGCCGAGACCGACGGGCGCATGTTCCGGCTGACGCCGCGCGTGCTGACCCTTGCCGGCGCCTATCTGCTCTCGAACCCGATCTCGACCATCCTGCAGCCGGCGCTGGAACGGCTGAGCGCGGACATCAACGAAGCCTGTTCGGCTGCGGTCCGCGATGGCGACGATGTTGTGATGATCGCGCACGCCTCTCCGCCGCGCGTGCTTCAGCTTGCCGCGCAGGTCGGGCTGCGCCTTCCGAGCGTGTCCAGCTCGCTCGGACGAATTCTACTCGCAAGCCTCACCGACGAGCAGCTCGACGCGATGCTGGCGCGCGTCGAAGTGAAACAGCTCACGCCGCACACCATTCTCGACAAGAGCGAATTGCGCCGCCGGATCCTGAAGGCGCGCAGCGACGGCTACTCACTGGCCGACCAGGAGGTGGAAATCGGCTTCCGCTCGATTTCCGTTGCGCTGCGCCGGCTCGATGGCGCGGTCATCGGCTCGCTGAACGTCGGCGTCCACAGCGAGCGCAGCTCGGTCAGCACCATGCGCAGTGAGTTTCTGCCGAAGCTGCGCGCGCTTGCCGACGAGATGGCGCAACAACTGATCTGACCACGCGTGGGCGTTAGGCCCAGCCGGAAAACGTCAGCGGCCGGGCAGCACCAGAATCTTCGGCTTCACCGGCAGCGTGGTCTTGGAAATCACCACCGAGGGCGTGTCGGAAAACTCCACGTCGAACTTCTCGCGCATCCTGTCGAGGAAGCGGTTGAGCGTGAACATGCTGAAGTAATGCATCGGGATGATCAGCGGCGCCTTCAGCCCCTCGATCACCTCGATCATGCCGTCAATGTCGAGCGTGTAGCTGCCGTCGACCGGCACCAGCACGGCGTCGATGCGGCCGATGTCGTTCAGCTGCCGTTGCGTCAGCGTGTGATGCAGATGGCCAAGATGAGCGATGCACATATTGGCGATCTCGAACACGAACACCGAATTGCCGTGCTGCTCGGTGCCGCCACCCCAGTCGCGAATATTGGTTGGAACATTGCGCACCCGCACATCCTTGAAATGCACGTCGTGCTGGACCGGCTTGCCGCGCTCCTCGGCCCATCCGCGCAGCACATAAGCGATCCCCGATTGGGGCGTGTCGGTGTAATGCGTCGAGTGCGCCCGGTTCATGGTGACGATATCGGGCAGCACCGGCGGCCGCACATAGTCGTTGTAATCGGTCGCGATCCGCACGACGCGCGGGCTTTCGATCAGGAATGTGGAGTGGCCGATATAGGTGATGCGGACCTGATCGGACTTGAGCTGCGCGAGGCGGAACGCCGCAGGGATGACGCGCGCAGGACTGGATGCGACCAGGCCCGGGCAGTTCTCTGTCATTTCAGGCTTGGCGTCCGGTGCCTGAAGGCGCTCGAAAGACGCGGCCGGTCCGCCCGAAAGCGAGAGCGCCGCGATAGCCGCTGCGACCGGAACACCCAAGGACATCCGCATTCACAGGCTCCCTTGCCGCGCCAACTATGACATGGCGGAACGGACCCGGACAATTCCCGAAGATGTGCAGCCTGCGAGCGAACTGCCCAACAAAAAAGCGGCGCCGAGGTGGCGCCGCTTTTTAAGAAACCGGAAGCGCCGCTCAGCGCTGCGATACAATGAAACCCTTCGGCGTCACCACCACCCAGCGGCCGTCCTGACGGCGGATGGTTTCGACCCGACCAAGACCGGGCAGGTTGGCGCCCGGCACCACTTCGAACACACCCATGCGATCGCTCTCGACCAGAGCGCCGCCGCGGAACACTTCGCGCAGCATCCATCCGTCGACGACGGCCGGTCGATCCTGTTGTTTCTGCGAAACCGACCCGGTCGTTTCCGGTGCCGATGCCTGCGCTGGCGCCGATGCGGGGGACGGGGCAAGTGCTGCGGTGACATTCGCGGCGGTCCGCTTGTCGAGCCGCTCCAGCATTTCGGACAGCTTGGCAACGCGCGTGGCGGGTTCGGCCTGCGCCTTCTCGGCGCGCTCGACGCGATCGGCGATCTTCGCCATCTGCGCGTTCGCGGCCTTGGTCTGGCTTTCGATGCTGGACTTCAGTGACGCGACTTCGCTGGAAAGCTGCGTGATGATGCCGCGCAGCGCATTCACTTCGATGGTGCGCGCATCATCCGTGGATGCCGCCTGCGGCTTGACGAACGCGACCGCAGCCATCGCGCCGACAGCGGAGCCGGCCGCGCCAGACAGAAGGATCGCCAGTGCAAGCACGGCGGCACGGCCAAAGCGCCGCTCGGTCGCCGGCACGAACAGGATAGGCGCCTTGTCATCATCGAGGTCGCGGTGACGCGCGTGGTCGATATTCTCGACCCTGATTTGGATCGCGCTGTTGTTGTCTGCGGCTTCAGGCTTGCCAAGCTCCGAAGAGCCGATCTCATGATTCTTGCCGGACTCGTCCATTGGACCCATGGCTGGAACTCCGCGAGATGACACTTCACCAAGCGGTAACCAAGGGCGATTACGAATCTCTTAAACCTTTATCGGCTCGCAATGTCGTGATCCCGACAGCCGATGTTAACACGTTGCTAACCATGCCGACATCGCGCTCGTTCCGAGCGACGCTCAAACCCGATCAGTGCATCAACATGCGCGGCGAGAAACCCGGCGCGGTCTCGCCATAGCTGTCCGGCGCGTCCTTCCCGCATCGAAATCCGCGCGCCTTCTCATCAGCAATCTTGCGCGCCAGTTCATTGGCATTCGGGTTGGCCCGGCCATCGACATAGCCGACATGGCACACGCCGCCCGGATCGAGCCGCGTGATCACCAGCACCTGGCCGCGCACGATGTCGCCGTCCGGGTTCGGCTCCGCCTTCTGCACCGCGGTCGACCAGCGCATGATCGCGGCGAACGGACGCTTCTTGCCGCCGGGCAACGTCTCGATCCGCCACTCGACCACATCGCCATGTCCGTTGAACGACATCAGCGTCTCGCGATTGGCGAACGCCTTGCGCGCATTCGGTCCATAACTCACGAACGAGCGCTGGTCGCCGCCCGAAATATAGATTGGGATGCCCGCATAACCCTTGCACAGCCAGGACCCGTAATCCTCGGCCACGCGGCCGGGCGTGTGCTTGCAGGCCTTGAGATCGATCTTCGTATACGCATGCTCGATCGGTTGCGAGAATGCCGGTGAGAGCGCGGCAAGGAAGACAGCGGCCGTCGTCCCCGCGAAAGCGGGGACC
>JAEWHY010000120.1 GCA_023387555.1 Pseudomonadota bacterium | reverse complement strand
GATCAGTATCTCGCGGCGCCGACCTACAAGGTGATGGTGCAGACGCCGGACGGCCAGAACTTCATGACCCAGTTCGGCGCGCTGAAGCTGGAATACGCCCGCGATGCGGCGCTGAAGAACTGCCAGGAGCGTCACAAGACCACCGAGCCCTGCAAGGTGATCATGGAGAACGACACCTGGGTTGCCCCGACCGCGCCGGAACGAGTCGCGTCCCGGCCTGCCGAGCAGGTCGTGCGGTAGGCCACGGCAGCGCGCTGGTCGTGCGCAATCGGACCCGCTATCGTCATCCCTTGCCCAGATAGACACCGATGCGCACCGACCCCGACACCCGAATGCCCCCGTTCCTGGATGCGATGCGGCGGCTGACCACGACGGCCGTTGCCCTGGCCGCGGCCTTGCTGTCGGTTCTCGTTTTCACATCGGTCGCTTCCGCGCAGGGCGCCCCGGACGAATTCGCGATCGAACGGACCTTCTTCCGGACCACCATCGGCAACCGGACCGTCCGGCTCGAGGGCCTCGTGGTGAAACGGTCCGACCTCACCGGAAAGCTGCCGATCGCGCTCATTACTCACGGCAAGTCATCGCATCTTGCCGACATGCTGCAGAGCAAGGCGCCAGACTATGCTGGGCCGGCCCGTGACCTGGCGCGGCGCGGCTGGCTTGCGGTGGTCGTCATGCGGCGCGGCTTCGGCCAGTCGGACGGGCCGATGGCAGCCTCGGTATCCTGCGCCACGACGTCCTTCGCCGAGCGCTTCGCGGCTGATGCCGACGATCTGCAGGGCGCGATGGAGGCGGCGGCGAAGCGGCCGGACGCCGATCCAACCCGCGTCATCGCCATCGGCGTCTCGGCCGGCGGGTCTGCCGTGGTCGCGCTCTCGGCGCGCAACCCGGCGAACCTGCGCGGCGTCATCAGTATTTCCGGCGGACTTCGGATGCCCGATTGTCCGAAGGAAGATGTGCTGGTGAATGCCTACAAGGAGTTCGGAGCGACCAGCCGCGTGCCCAATCTCTGGGTCTATGCCAGGAACGACAGCTTCTTCGGACCGGACCTCGTCGAGCGCCTGCAGTCCGCCTTTCTGGATGGCGGCGGCGACGTGAAGCTCGTGATGTACGAAAAGTTCGGCAAGGACGGGCACAGCCTGTTCACCGCCGCAGCCGGCAAACTGCAATGGCTGATGGAAATGGATGCGTTCTTGCGCTTCCACGGCCTGCCCGCGGCAAGCCGAGATAATGTCGCCGAACTCATGAAGATGCTGAAACTGGAAAGCCGGCAGCGCGGCTTCGTCGACCGTTATCTCGCCGCGCCCACCTACAAGGCGATGGTCCGGACGGCGGATGGCAAGCATCATTTCACGCAATATGGTGCGACTACGCTCGAGCGCGCGCGCGATGCGGCGCTCAAGGCCTGCCAGGATCGATACAAGACGGCCGAGCCATGCCGGGTGGTGATGGAGAATGACACCTGGCTGGGCGGCGAGGCGGATGGGCGCGATCGGCCCTAGCCTACATCCCCCACCAATCACTCTGCCGTCACAGAATTGACGCGGCCGCGCTCATGATGCTCATCTGAGCAACAGCATCGGGGCTTCCGTCATGACCACACCCATCATCACCCGGCGTTCGGCGATCGCGGGTCTTTCGAGTGTTGCCGCGGCGGGCCTCCTTCCCGGCACGGTGCTGGCGAAGGCCCCGATGCTGAACACGCAGGCGCCGGCCTTCTACCGGTTCAAACTCGGCGATTTCGAACTGACGGTGGTGTCGGATGGTCCGCTGGGGCTCGGCGCGCCGAG
This sequence comes from Pseudomonadota bacterium, assembly GCA_023387555.1. Taxonomy (GTDB): domain Bacteria; phylum Pseudomonadota; class Alphaproteobacteria; order Rhizobiales; family Xanthobacteraceae; genus Pseudorhodoplanes. The sequence goes on along the minus strand of JAEWHY010000120.1, from coordinate 2,036 downwards.
TGACGGCATCTTCAGCGGCATCTCGAAAGCCGATTTCACGAAAATCCTGAACGACAATTATCTGCCGTCCGATTCGGTCGAGATGGACCAGAACATCCTTGTCGTAAACATCGGCGACCGCCTGGTGCTGATCGATACCGGCGATGGCGGGTCGAAGATGTTCGGTCCGAAAAGCGGACGGCTGCTCGCCAATCTGAAGGCGGCCGGCATCGATCCGAAGGATATCGATGTGGTCGCGCTGACGCATGCGCATCCCGATCATTGCTGGGCGCTGATGGCGGCCGACGGCACGCCGAATTTCCCGAATGCGCAAATTGCGATGTCGCAGGCCGACTTCGATTTCTGGACCGACGAGAGCAAGGCGCAGGGTGACATGATGAAGGCCATGATCGGCGGGATGCGGCGGCATCTGTTGCCGAACCGCGGCCGCATGGCCTTCCTTGCGGACGGCCAGGAGGTGGTGCCGGGCATCCGCGCGATGGCGGCGCCGGGTCATACGGTCGGCCACATGGTGTTCGTCGTCACCTCCGGCGGCAAGACGCTGGTTAATTCCGGCGACATCGCGCACCACCATATCGTGTCGATGCAGACTCCGCGTGTGGCCTTCGCCTTCGACACCGACGGCGCGCAGGGCGCCGCGAGCCGGCTCAAGGTGCTGGATATGCTGGCGACCGATCGCATCCCGCTGGTGTCGTATCACTTCCCGTGGCCGGGCCTCGGCCATGTGGCCAAGCAGGGCGACGGCTATCGCTACGTCCCGGCCCCGCTGCAGACGGTGCTGTAGCCCGCCGGCCTCCGCGGGAGGGCCGCAAAGCCGCCGGCCGACCGGCTTGCCGGGCTCCGGGGCGGGACCGGCGCATGGCTTTTCTGGATTTTCGCAGCGGCCTCGCCTATAAACCGCGCCCATTCCGGTTGGCTCAATCGTTCGGCGGGTCCATGGCAGGTCATTCCCAATTCAAGAACATCATGCACCGCAAGGGGCGCCAGGATAAGGCGCGCTCCAAGATCTTCTCGAAACTGGCGCGCGAAATCACGGTCGCAGCCAAAATGGGAATGCCAGACCCGAACTTTAATCCGCGATTGCGCGCGGCCATCATCGCCGCCCGCGCCGAAAATATGCCCAAGGACAACATCGAGCGGGCCATCAAGAAGAGCCAGGGCGGCGACGCGGAGAATTACGACGAGGTGCGCTACGAGGGCTACGGGCCGGGCGGCGTCGCTGTGATCGTCGAGGTGCTGACCGACAACCGCAACCGCACCGCGGGCGATGTCCGCGCCGCCTTCACCAAGAACGGCGGCAACATGGCGGAGACCGGCGCGGTGTCCTTCATGTTCGACCACGTCGGCATTGTCGAGTTCGACGCCAAGGTCGCGAGCGCCGACGACATGCTGGAGGCCGCGATCGACGCCGGCGCCGAGGACGTGGTGTCCAGCGAGAACGGCCATGAGATCTACACGGCCCAGGATGCCCTCGCCGAAGTCTCCAAGGCGCTGGAAGCCAAGTTCGGCGAACCGCGCAAATCGGCGCTGATCTGGAAGCCGCAGAATACGCTCGCCGTCTCTGACGAGCAGGGCGAGAAGCTGCTGCGCATGATCGAGGCTCTGGAAGAAAGCGACGACGTGCAGAACGTCTACGCCAATTTTGAAGTCTCCGAGCAACTCGTCTCCAAGATGAGCGCGTGATCGGGACCGGAGCGATCCGGTTGCCCTTGCCGGGCCAGGCCCGGCCATCCATCATGCGAACAGGATCGACCTGCGGGTCGTTCTCGTGGCTGAAGCAGTGACATCACTGCATTCGTACTGCGCAGCATACAGGACGTCGTGATGTCGCTCGAAAAGCCGGTTCTGCCGCTGCCGCGCCAGCCCTGGTCCGATTTCGGCGCGGTCTATGCCGGCAACGGGTTTGTCGCCTTCCTGTTTGCGAGTTCGGGCCCGGTCGCGATCATCCTGTCGGTCGGCGCACGCGGCGGCCTCTCCGAATCCGATCTGGCGTCGTGGATCTTCGCCGTCTTCTTCCTGAACGGCCTCCTCACGAT
>JAEWHY010000477.1 GCA_023387555.1 Pseudomonadota bacterium | reverse complement strand
GGATTGAGCGGCCAACCGATGAACGACGCAGTCCGTTCCAGCCCTGTCCCATCACGATACCGAGAATCCCATCACGCGAATCCGCCGCTCGCCTTTTCCAGGGCAAATCCTGTAAATGCCGGCCGTGCCCCGCAAGCTGACCCGCGCCTTTTTCGACCGCTCCGTACACGAGGTCGCGCCCGACCTGATCGGTGCAACGTTTCTGTTCGACGGCATCGGCGGAATCATCGTCGAGGTCGAGGCCTATCACCACGCCGATCCGGCGGCGCATTCCTTCAATGGTCAAACGCCGCGCAACGCCGTGATGTTCGGGCCGCCCGGCTTTTCCTACGTCTACCGCTCCTACGGCATTCACTGGTGCGTGAACTTCGTCTGCGAGGCGGCCGGATCGGCGAGCGCCGTGCTGATCCGGGCGGTCCAGCCCGGCCGGGGGATCGCCGCGATGCGGCAACGGCGCGGCCTCGATGACGAACGGGTTCTGTGTTCAGGGCCGGGCCGATTGTGCGAGGCGCTCGGCATCACCGGCGCCCATGATGGCCTCCCGCTCGACAAGGCCCCATTCGAGCTGCGTGGTCGCGCCGATACGCCGGACGTCGTGGCGGGCCCGCGCATCGGCATCACCAAGGCGGCCGACCTGCCCTGGCGCTATGGCCTCAAGGGATCGCGCTATCTCAGCAAGCCGTTCCGGGACTACGAGATCCCGCGCCGGGCGGCACGCTAGCCAGCGGATGTCAGCCCCCCGGACCGTCCGGAATAACGGAATCGGTGCCGCCGAAACGCTGCCGCCAGCGTGATGCGTGCTGATAGAATGCGATGGCGTCGGCTCGCAGCATTTCGTCGATGGCCGCAACGCCAATCGCATGGCCGTCGCGAAATCCGCTCACGTCATGACGCGGACCAAGCAGGACCAGGCCTTCCTGCCGGATCAGGCCGACCTTCTGATAATTGGAGATGAAGGCCCGCTCCGGTCCGCCCAGTCCGGATTGATCCTGGCCGACGAAGCGGCTGCGGTAACTCATGTGCAGGAGGCCGAGGATGGTGGGCGCAACATCGATCTGGCTGACCAGGCGATCGACGCGCCGGGGAGCGATCAGCCCCGGAGCATAGAACATCGCCGGGATGTGATAGCCGGCGGGATCGACCTCGATCTTGCCGGCCGCCGACGCGGTGTGATCGGCAACGAACACGAACAGCGTATCCCTGAACCAGGGCTTCCGGCGCGCCTGTTCGAGGAATTTGCCGATCGCATAATCGGTGTATTTCACCCCGCCCTCCCGGGTCTGCTCGACGGAACTGGCGAGCGTCTGCGGCTGCTGCGGGCCAGCGGCGCCGTGCGGCGCGGTGATACGGCCCGCCGGATAGGTGTAGGGCCGATGGTTCGAGACCGTCATCACGTGCTGGAAGAACAATTGGCCGGTCGCATGGGACGCATCCGCCTCGCGCAGCGCGCGCGCAAACAGATCCTCGTCACACACGCCCCATGCATTCGAGAAACTGACTTCGGATGGCGCGAAATTGCTGCGGTCGACGACCCGGTATTCGTTCGCCGCGAAGAACGCGGTCATGTTGTCGAAGCCGCCGTCGCCGCCATACAGAAACGTCGTGCTGTAACCATGATCGCGCAGCACCGAACCGAGCGAGAACAAGCGGTCATGTCCCGGACGGCGCAGGATCGATTGCCCCGGCGTCGGCGGTACCGACAGCGTGACGGCTTCAAGGCCGCGCACGGTCCGCGTACCGGTCGCCAGCATGTTCGCAAAGAACAGCGACTGATCGGCCAGTGCATCGAGGTTCGGCGTGAGGCTGAGCCGGTTGCCGAACCGGGCCATGAACGACGCGCTCAGGCTCTCGATCGTGACCAGCACGACATTCATGCGGGCCTGAGGCACGCCGTCGATGACGTCGCGTGTGATATCCCCCGGTATGGTCGTGGCGAATTTCGTTTCCGAGGGCGCCACGAGATCGCGGATCCGACTGTTGACCTGCGCTTCATCCCGCAGCGCGTAAAACCGGCGATAATCGATCTCGTTGCCGAAATAGGCACGGACCAGCGTGTCATAGCCGTTCGCCGAGAGTTCATTGGCAAAGTTGTTGGTTGAGAGCCGGGCCCACGACGGCTGCGACGCGCCGTGGGCCAGAACCGCCGCTGTTACCAGCAACGCAAGCACAGCCGCGCGACCGGGCAACCGGACCATGAGAGCGTCGGCGCGCAGGACACTGCGCAGCAGCATGGTCAGTCCCACCGCGCACCCGCCCAGCGCCGCAAGCATCCAACCGACCGGATAGGACTCCCGGATATTGCCGACGACCTCGCGGGTATAGACCAGATAATCCACCGCGATGAAATTGAAGCGGGCGCCGAACTCGTTCCAGAACAGCACCTCGCCGATCATCGTGAAGCCCACGAGGAAAACGAACAGCCCAAAGCCGCTGCGCATCAGCGCGCGGTCGCAGCGGCCGCCATGCCAGGACCGGGGCAGCAGGGTCCAGTACAGCGTGCCGGGGATCAGGACGACGAGCAGGACCGCAAGGTCGAACCACAGTCCGATCGCGAAAGGTCGGAATAGATCCAGCGGGCGATCGACGAAGCCGCTTCCGGACAGGATCGCAAGCCCGACCCGCACCAGAGTCTGCGCCAAAAGGAACAGCGCAATGACCGGCCAGAACCGCGTCAGCCAGGACCTCAGGGCCAGCCGCACTGGCGTCGCGGTAACGGACATGCCGAGAACCCCACCCTTGGATGCGATCCTCTCAACGGCCCGGATTGCGCTGTTTCTGTGACCGCCGGCCTTCCGGGCCGCCGGTCAACGCTCGACTTTCGTCGGCATAAACCCGCTCTTTGCCGCCATCACGAACCGTAATGACGCCCCGGCGCCGCCGGTCAGTCAGCTCGCTTCACGTCCTTGATGTCCGTGAAGGCGATTCCGGGCGCGCGCTCGCGCGTATAGTCGAGATTGAACTGGTTTCGCGCGAGGAACACCGGATCGCCGTCGAGATCGTCGGCGACGCTTGAGCCGTTGTTCCTGACGAAGGTCTCGAATGCCTTCAGGTCCTCCTTGGCGTCCGACTTGCCGGCCGGCGCGATCCAGCGCGCGAGCGTGAACTCACTCTGGTCCCAGCTGACCTCGAGGCCGTATTCGTCCTTGAGCCGCACCCGCAGCACGTCGAGCTGCAGCGGACCGACTACGCCGACCAAGGCGGGCGAGCCGTCATGTGGGCGGAACACCTGCACGACGCCCTCCTCGGCGAGCTGCTGCAAAGCTTCCTTCAGCTTCTTCGCCTTCATCGCATCCGGCAGCCGGACCCGGCGCAGGATTTCCGGCGCGAAGCTCGGCACCCCGAGGAAGTTGATCTCCTCGCCTTCGGTCAGCGTATCGCCGATACGAACGGAGCCATGGTTCGGGATGCCGACCACGTCGCCGGCATAGGCCTCCTCGGCCAGCGCGCGGTCCTTGGCGAAGAAGAATTGCGGCGCGTTCAGCGCGATCTGCTTGCCGGTCCGGATCTGCTTGACCTTCATGCCGCGCGTCAGCTTGCCGGAGCAGAGCCGCGCGAATGCGATGCGGTCTCTGTGGTTCGGGTCCATGTTGGCCTGGATCTTGAACACGAAGGCCGACATCCGCGGCTCTTCGGCTTCCACCACGCGCTTGTCCGCCTTCTGGTCGCGCGGCGGCGGCGCGACGCGGCCGAGCGCATCGAGGAGGTCGCCGACGCCGAAATTCTTCAGCGCCGAGCCGAAGAACACCGGCGACAGATGACCTTCCCGGAAGGCCTGCAGATCTAAGCCCCGGCAGGCTTCGCGGACCAGTTCGAATTCACCCTCGATCGCCGACGCGTCGAGATTGGGATTGAGAGCGGCAACATCGTGGATGCTCATCTGCCGCAGCGTACCCGACTTGCCTGCGTCGCTCTCGAGCAGCCGCACGCCCCCGCTCTCGACCTCGATCGTACCGACGAAGTCGCGGCCGCGCCCGACCGGCCAGTTGATCGGCGTCGTATCGAGCGCGAGCGTCTTCTCGATCTCGTCGAGGATCTCGAACGGATCGCGGCTCTCGCGATCCATCTTGTTGATGAAGGTCAGGATCGGGATGTCGCGCAGCCGGCAGACCTCGAACAGCTTGCGGGTACGCGCCTCGATGCCCTTCGCGGCGTCGATCACCATCACCGCGGAATCGACCGCGGTCAGCGTGCGGTAGGTGTCCTCCGAGAAGTCCTCGTGGCCCGGCGTGTCGAGCAGATTGAAGACATGGTCGCCGTATTCGAAGGTCATCACCGAGGTGACGACCGAGATGCCGCGCTCCCTTTCGATCGCCATCCAGTCGGACTGCGTGGACTTGCGGT
>JAEWHY010000091.1 GCA_023387555.1 Pseudomonadota bacterium | reverse complement strand
CTCATCGAGCCGGAAATATCGAGCAGCGCCACGATCGGCGGCTGGCGGGTTTTCGGCCCGAGATATTTGAGGTCGATCACCGCCCCGCCCGCCTTCATGCTGGAGCGCAATGTGCGCCGCAGGTCGATCATGTGACCATGCGGCGAGACCTTGAGACGGCGTGTCTTCACCTCGTCGAGCGGCAGCACAAGCCTCGCGATCGCCTGCTTGGCTTCGGCGATCTCGGCCGCCGACATCTGCGCGAAGTCCTTCTTCTCCAGGACCTCGCGATCCGAGACGGTCAGCCGCGCATCGATCTCGACTTCCTTCTTCTTGTCTTCCTGCGGCTTTTGCTGGCCCTTGAACATGGCGTCCAGCACGCGCTTGGCGGCCGGCGGCGGGGCCCCGTTGTCGGGCTGCGGCACCTGCTGCGGCAGCATCATCGCCATCAGCTGATCGAAATAGGCGCGCTTGCGGAAGAATATCCGGAACGCCTGATCGAACAGGATCGTATGCTCGTGCCGCTTCACGAACACCGAATGCAGCGTCCAGTAGAAGTCGTCCTGCGTCGAGATGCCGGCGAGGCGCAGCGCCTCCAGCGCATCCATCACCGAGCCGGGCCCGACCGGAATGCCGGCCGCGCGCAGCGCCCGCGCGAAATAGACGATGTTCTCGGCGAGGCGGCCGGGCTGTTCGGAATTCTGTCCGATACTGGAACTGGCCATGCTCGTGAATCCGGGCCTTCGGGTCATCAACTTGTCGTCATAGCCGATCCAAACGGCTCATCGGCTTTTTACGTCTCAGATAGCGCAATTGCAAAGACGTCCGGCCGGCCAGAAGAAGAAACCGCACATGGCTCAAGGCGAAATTCGCAGCGACAACCTCCAATCCGCTCAATTCAGCACAGCCATGCGCTGGGTGCAGCTATCGGCCGGTATTGGCTGCATGATCATGATCGCCAACCTGCAATATGGTTGGACCCTGTTCGTGATCCCCATGGACGCGACGCACCATTGGGGACGCGCGGCGATCCAGGGCGCCTTCACGATTTTCGTTCTCGCTGAAACCTGGCTGGTCCCGTTCGAGGGCTGGATCGTCGATCGCTACGGACCGCGGATCGTCGTGCTGGCCGGCGGTTGTCTGGTGGCTCTGGCCTGGGTCATGAATTCACGGGCGGACACCCTCACCGAACTCTACATCGCCGCGGCCATCGGTGGCGCGGGCGCCGGCGCGATCTACGGAACCTGTGTCGGCAATGCGCTGAAATGGTTCCCCGACCGGCGCGGTTTAGCCGCAGGGCTGACCGCAGCCGGCTTCGGCGCCGGATCGGCGCTGACCATCATCCCCATCCAGATGATGATCCAGACGCACGGCTATGAAGCGACGTTCTTCTGGTTCGGCATCGGACAGGGCATCGTTGTCATCCTGCTGGGCCTGCTTCTCGCCGCTCCCGCCGCAGGCCAGGTGCCATCGACGCCCCTCACCCATCTTCGGCAAACCCGGCGCAACTACACCCCAGTCGAAATGCTGCGGTCGCCGATCTTCTGGGTGATGTATCTGATGTTTGTCCTTGTCGGCGCCGGCGGGTTGATGGCGACCGCACAGCTTGCGCCGATCGCGACCGACTTCAACGTGGCGAATGTTCCGGTGAGCATTCTGGGCCTGACATTGCCCGCTCTGACTTTCGCGCTGTCGATCGATCGCGTCCTCAATGGCTTCACGCGGCCATTCTTCGGCTGGGTCTCCGACCATATCGGACGCGAGAACACGATGTTCATCGCCTTCTCGCTGGAAGCCGCGGGCATCTGGGCGCTGAGCCTGTTCGGCCGCGATCCGCTTCTGTTCGTGCTGCTGTCGGGGCTCGTGTTCTTTGCGTGGGGAGAGATCTACAGCCTGTTCCCCGCCACCTGCACCGATGTCTACGGCTCCGCCTACGCCACCACGAATGCCGGACTGCTCTATACCGCCAAGGGCACGGCCGCGCTGCTGGTGCCCTGGTCGAGTGTGCTCACGACCTACACCGGAAGCTGGCACGCCGTGTTCGTCACCGCTGCGATCATGAACGCGGTCGCCGCGATCATGGCGCTGGCCGTGCTGAGACCGTTGCGCGCCGCCCGCCGGCCGGATCTCGTCGCCGAGACCGCCCCTTCAGAACCCCGGCCGGTGCATTGAGCTATTCCGCCGCCCTCATCTGCGCGCGCACGTCGTCCAGCAATTCCTTGACCTTGGTGCCGTCGAGCCGCGCGATATCGTCCTGATACTTGAGCAGCACGCCGAGCGTATCGGACACCGTCGACGGATCGAGCGCCACCACATCCAGTTCCGACAGCGCGGTTGCGAAATCCAGCGTCTCGGCGACACCCGGCGCCTTGAACAGTTCCATCTGGCGCAGCCGCTGCACGAAATGCACGATCTCGGCCGACAGCGCCTGCGCGATGCCCGGCACCTTGGTGCGCACGATCTCAAGCTCGCGCTCGGCATTCGGATAGCCGACCCAGTGATACAGGCAGCGCCGCTTCAGTGCGTCGTGGATCTCGCGGGTGCGGTTGGAGGTGATGATCACGATCGGCGGATGCGGCGCCTTCACCGTGCCGAGTTCGGGAATGGTGACCTGATAGTCGGCCAGCACCTCGAGCAGGAACGCCTCGAAGGCTTCGTCGGTGCGGTCGAGCTCGTCGATCAGCAGCACGGGCGCGCCGCCGGTGTCGGGCTCCAGGGCCTGCAGAAGCGGCCGCTTGATCAGAAACTCGTCCGAGA
>JAEWHY010000084.1 GCA_023387555.1 Pseudomonadota bacterium | reverse complement strand
GCTCGGCACCATCGCCAATCCGGATGCCGCCTTCGTCCTGCTTCTGATCGGCATCTACGCCCTGCTTCTGGAGTTCGCCAATCCCGGCACCTTTCTGGCCGGACTCGTCGGCGTCCTCTGCCTCGGCCTTGCGGCCTTCGCGCTGTCGGCGCTGCCTGTGCAATATGGCGCGCTGGCGCTGCTGGTCACCGGCATCGCCCTGATGACGGCCGAGGCCTTCACGCCCGGCTTCGGCATACTCGGTCTTCTCGGTTTCGCGGCGTTTGTGGGCGGCGGCTATTTCCTGTTCGATGCGCCGGCCGGACAGATCGAGATGCGGGTTTCGATGCCGCTGCTGATCGGATCGGCGGTGGCGAGCGCGGGCCTGATCTTCTTCATCGGGGGCGCTGCGCTGCGGGCGCGGCAGCGCCCGCCGGCCACCGGCGCCGAGCAGATGCTGGCCGAGCAAGGCATCGTGATCGACTGGTCGGGCCAGAACGGTCACATCCGCATCCGTGGCGAGGTCTGGGCCGCACGCTGCTCGCGCCCGCTCGCGCCGGGCGTTACGGTGCGGGTCACGCGCCGCGACGGACTCGTGCTGATGGTCGAACCGGTCCCGTGAGAGGCAAGCATGGTTGGATATCTGCCCGCCTATTCCGTGTTTCTGATCCCGCTCGTCGTCGTCCTGTTCGTGCTGTTCAATTCCTTCCGCATCCTGCGCGAATACGAGCGCGGCGTGGTGTTCATGCTCGGCCGGCTGTGGAAGGTGAAGGGCCCCGGCCTCGTTCTGGTCATCCCCTTCGTCCAGCAGATGGTTCGCGTCGACCTGCGCACCCGCGTGCTCGACGTCGAGCCGCAGGACGTGATCTCTCGCGACAACGTCTCGGTGCGGGTCAATGCGATCGTTTATTACCGCGTGATCGATCCGGAAAAGGCGATCGTGCAGGTCGAATTCTTCAACGAAGCCACCAGCCAGCTGGCGCAGACCACGCTGCGCTCGGTGCTCGGCCATCACGATCTCGACGAGATGCTGTCGCAGCGCACCAAGCTCAATGCCGACATCCAGAAGATCCTCGACGAGCAGACCGATGCCTGGGGCGTCAAGGTCTCCAATGTCGAGATCAAGCAGGTCGACATCAACGAGAGCATGATCCGCGCGATCGCCAAACAGGCCGAGGCGGAGCGCATCCGGCGCGCCAAGGTGATCGACGCCGAAGGCGAGTTTCAGGCGGCGCAGACGCTCGCCAATGCCGGCGAGATTTTCGCGACCCGGCCCGAGGCGATGCAGCTTCGCTATCTCACAGCGCTGCAGAATATCGCCGGTGAACGCACCTCGACCATCGTGCTGCCGCTGCCGACCAACCTGCTCGACAAGCTCAAGGGCTAGGACGGCGAGCCACACACGGGCCCCGCCGCCCGCCGGAGTGTGGCGTCAGTTCGACAGCGGACCCGCGGCCTTCACGACCGGCCCGTATTTGTCGAACTCGGACTTGAAGAACGCCTTCGTCTCGTCGGCGCTCTGGCCGCCGGCGATATAGCCCTGCGCGTTGAGCTTGTCGCGGATATCGGGGCTCGCAAGCGCCTGCTTGATCGCGGCCTGCAGCTTGTCGATGACCGGGCGCGGGGTACCGGCCGGTACCACGAGGCTGTTCCATGCCACCATCTCGAAATTCGGGAAGCCCGACTCGGCAATGGTCGGCACGTTCGGCAGCGATGCCATGCGCTCCGCCGAGGTCACCGCAATCGGCCGCAACTTGCCGGCCGTCACATGCGGCAGAAGCGGCGCCAGATCGAACTGCGCATCGACGGTCCCCGCCAGGAGATCGTTGGTCCCCGGCGCGCTGCCGCGATACGGCACCTGGACCGTGTCGATCTCGGCAACACTCGAGAAGCTCACCGCGCTCAGATGCTGACCTGTTCCAATCCCCGGATTGGCAATCTTGACCTGACCGGGCGACTTCTTGGCATGCGCCACGAATTCCGACAGCGAGTTGGCCGGAACCTTCGGGTTCACCGCGAGCAGGAACGGCGATTTCGCCAGCAGCGTGATGGCATCGAAATCGCGCAGCGCATCATAGGGCAGATTTGGATAGATCCACGGGTTGATCGCGATCACCCCGACCGGCGCGACCAGCAACGTGTAGCCGTCGGCGGCACTGCGGGCGGCCTGCCCCGAACCGATCGAACCCGCTGCGCCCGGCCGATTGTCGATGATGAATTGCTGACCGAATTGCTCGGAGAGCTTCTGTCCCACCAGACGCGCCAGAATGTCGGCGGGACCGCCCGCAGCGTAGGGCACGATGATGCGAACCGTCCTGGACGGATAATCGTCCGACGCAAACGCAAGCGAAGCAAACGCCTGGGACACGACGAGCAAAACGGCCGCTAACAACCTCAACATCACTTTCCCTTCCACAATTCGGGGCGGATCAACGCGCACTGCACTGTTTATTTGAGCGCCGGCTAGACCGGGATGCGCCACACGTTACGGGCGTGATCGGTGTTGGAGACATCCAGACGGATGCCGTTCGGGTCGTAATATTTCCGTTCGCTCTTGCCCCCGCTCGCCGCGGAACTGCCGACGATCGAACCGAAGAATTTGCCGCCCGCCTCCTCCACCTGCTTGCTCGCGGCGTCGATGTCCTCGATCTGGAAGCCCATGTGATGAATGCCGACCTGCGCGTCCGGCGCGTTGGCGTTGCGCTTCACGTCGAGGATCGCGAGGCTGATCGTTCCATCCGACAGCAGGATGCTGTTCGGGAAAACATTGACCTGCTTCAGGTCGAAAGCCTTTTCGTAGAACTCGGCCGTCTTCTTGACGTCCTCGACCGCGATCGCGATGTGTCTCAGCTTCGCCATAGCCTGGTACTCCTCGTTGAGATGAAAGTTCGAACGCGCGCGGGCGTCATTCGCCACGGTAGGACGCGTGCGCCTCGGGGTTGGCCCTCAAGCCGATTACGGTGTTGAAGCGGTTGTTCGCGTTGTAGATCGCGACGATTTGCGCGGCCTCGAGGATTTCCTCTTCGCGCAGCCCTGCGCTCCGCAGGATGTCCAGATAACCTTCG
>JAEWHY010000052.1 GCA_023387555.1 Pseudomonadota bacterium | reverse complement strand
CAGAGCGCACATGGCCGGCGACAGGGTCAGCGACACGATCAGCGAGATCGCGGTGGCGCTCGCGATGGTCAGAGCGAACTGCCGGTAGAACTGGCCGGAGATGCCGGTGATGAAGGCCGCCGGGATGAACACGGCGCACAGCACCAGCGCGATCGCGACCAGCGCGCCGCCGACCTCGTCCATCGACTTGATCGCCGCATCGCGCGGCGAGAGCCCGTTTTCGATATTGCGCTCGACGTTTTCCACCACGACGATGGCGTCGTCGACCACGATGCCGATCGCCAGAACAAGCCCGAACAGCGATAGATTGTTGAGCGAGAAGCCGAACACGCTCATCATGAAGAAGGTGCCGACGAGCGAGATCGGAATCGCCACGATCGGAATCACCGCGGCGCGCCATGTCTGCAGGAACAGCAGGATCACCAGAACAACGAGGACCACCGCCTCGAAGATGGTCTGGATGACGGCATCGACCGACTGCTGGATGAACTGGGTCGGATCGTAGATGATCGTATACTGCATCCCCTCGGGGAAGGCCTTGGCCAGTTCGGCGGTGGTCGAGCGGATCAGTGTGCCGGTGGCAAGGGCGTTCGATCCCGGGCGCTGGAAGACCGCGAGCGCGACCGACGGACTGCGTCCCAGATAGGAGGACGAGGAATAGTCCTGGCCGGTCAGTTCGACCCGCGCCACATCCTTGATCCGCACCACCGCAGTGGGCGTCTGCTTGATGACGACGTTCGAGAATTCCGCCGGATCTGACAGCCGGCCGAGCGTGCGGACCGCCACCTGGAAGGCAAGCTGGTTTTCCACCGGCGGCTGGTTCAGGACGCCCGACGCCACCTGAATATTCTGGCCCTGCAGGGCAGCGGTCACGTCCTGCGCTGTCAGGTTCAACGATTGCATGCGGTTCGGGTCGAGCCAGACCTGCATCGCAAAATCACGCGCGCCAAACACGGTGATCGAGCCAACGCCGTCGAGTCGCGTCAGCACGTCCTTGACGTAGAGATTGGCGTAATTCGTCAGGAAGACCGGGTCGCGCGACTGATCCGGCGAGAACAGGTTCACCACCATCAGGATGTCGGGCGAGCTTTTCTCGACCTTCACGCCGATCTGCTGCACCGCCTGAGGCAGGCGCGGCGTCGCCGTCGAAACACGGTTCTGAACCTGAACCTGAGCAATATCGAGATTGACGCCGAGGTCGAAGGTCACCGAAATCGAAAACCGGCCGTCGGCTGTCGAATTCGACGAAATGTAGAGCATGCCCTCGACGCCGTTGACCTGCTGCTCGATTGGAGCGGCCACGGTGTCAGCAACGACCTCGGCGCTGGCGCCCGGATATTGACCGGTGATGTTGATGACCGGCGGAGCGATCTCGGGATATTGCGCGATCGGTAGACGCAGGAACGCCACGCCACCGAGAATGATAAAGACGGTCGACAGAACCGCAGCAAAGATCGGCCGGTCGATGAAGAAATGGGAAATCTTCATGGGAGCCCTATTTCTGCGCGGTGCCGGCCGCACCCGCCGAAGCCGGCCCGGGCGCAACCTGCGGCGTGACCTTGATGCCCGGCCTCGCCCGCATCAGGCCCTCGACGATGACGCGGTCGGTCGACTGCAGGCCGCTCTTGATCACCCGCTCGCCATCGGACAGCTGACCGAGTTCGACGTATCTTTGCACGACCGAGTCGTCAGGCCGCACGACGTACACGAACTTGCGGGCCTGCTCGCTGCCGATCGCCGAATCCGGAATGAGCAATGCGGTATAGGGAGCCGAGCCCGGCACCTGCACACGCGCGAACATGCCCGGGGTGAAAATCCCCTGGGCATTGGCAAACACCGCGCGTCCGCGAATGGTACCGGTCGAGCGGTCGATCACATTGTCGACGAAATCCATGCGGCCGACATGGAAGAAGTCCTTCTCGTCGATCAGCTTCAGGCGAATGACCGTCGAACCGCCGCGCGCGGCAATGGCGTCCCGACTGGCGTTGACGTTGCCGTCGGCAGCAAGCCGCTCGTAGCGAAGATACGAGGCTTCGTCGAAGGTGAATTCGAAACGGATCGGATCGGTCGAGACGATGGTCGCGAGGAGCGTCGGCGTACCGACCGTCCCGCCTGCAACCAGATTTCCGATCGAGACCCGACGGTCGCCGATGCGCCCGCTCACCGGCGCCCGCAGGTCGGTGAATTCGAGATCGAGTTCGGCCTGACGGACCGCCGCCTCCTGCGCGGCGACATTGGCCTCAGCGACCCGCTTCACTTGCGTGCGCTGGTCAAAGGTCTGTTGCGTGATGGTCTTGTCCCGCACCAACTGCGCGGCGCGATCGAGGTCACTCTGGGCGAACGCAAGTTCGGCGCGGGCGCGCTCCAGCTGCGCCTTGGCCTGGTCGAGCGCGGTCCGGAACGGGCGCTTGTCGATGGTGAAGAGCAGATCGCCCTCCTTGACCATCTGGCCGTCCTTGAAGTGGATTTTGTCCAGATAGCCGGATACCCGCGCGCGCACGTCGACGGCATCGACGGCGACAAAGCGGCCGACATATTCGTCATGGTCGGTGATCTTGCGCTCGTTCGGCGTTGCGACCGTCACCGCGGGCGGAGGCGGCGCGGATTGCTGTTGTTGCTGTGGGTTCTGGCCGCAGCCAGCGAGCATGGCCGACGCTGCAAGGACCAGCGCGAGGCCGCCAAATCGATACTTTCGTCTAATCATCTCAGGCTCAAGCAATCTGCGGCAGTCCCCATCCGCAGATAGGAACGATGATTGAAACTTCAAAATGCCACCCGGAAATTGCCCTCCTAACGCGCGGGAGAGCGATTGTCTAACCACAACAATTGGTTAGCATTAATTCGATTTGGTGATGACCGGCGGCGCCTGAATATCGCCGCGAAAAGCCTTGAACCAGTTGCGCCCGAGCAACAGCAGGATGAGCGCTCCATAGACGATGCCGCCGATGACGGCGAGCGTCGCCAGCGACGCCTCATCCCGGAAGGCCGGCAGATCGCGATAAAGTGCCGCAACAATCCTCTGCGACAGAAACAGCACCGCTCCAAACGCGCAACCGCAGGCGACGAGCAGCATCAGGGAGCGCTTCAGCCGCGGGTCCACCGCCGCGATCCCCGCCCGCGACGAAAACCACAGCACCAGCGCCACGTTGACCCAGGCGCCGATGGCTGTGGCCAGCGCGAGACCGACCTGCGCCAGCGGTCCCATCAACGCAATCTTGATCAGGATGTTGACGGCGACCGAGATCAGCGAGGCCTTGACGGGCGTCGCGGTGTCGCCACGGGCGAAGAACGGCGCTGTCACGCTGCGGATCAAAACATAGGGAATGAGGCCGATCGCATAGGCCGCAAGCGTCGCCCCGGCGGCGAGCGCGTCATCGGCGGTGAATTTCCCGCGCAGGAACAGCGCTCGCATGATCAGGTCGGGGATCAGCAGAAACGCGACCAGACAGGGAATCGTAAGGAGCAGCGTCAGCTCGATCGCGCGATTTTGCGCGTTGCGCGCCCCCGCCTCGTCGCCGGCCGCAATGCGGCGCGCCATTTCCGGCAGCAGCACGGTCCCGATCGCAATGCCGATCACGCCAATCGGAAGCTGATTGATGCGGTCTGCGTAATAGAGCGCGGAAATCGCGCCCGCAGCGAGGAAGCTCGCGATGATGGTGTCGGCAAACATGGCGAGCTGCACGCCGGCCGAACCGACGGTCGCTGGACCGAGCGCGCGAAAGAATTTGCGAACATTCTGGTCCAGCGTCGGCCACTTGAAGGAGGCCAGCACCTGGGCGCGGCCGGCATCGCCCATCACCAGCAGCAATTCGAGAATCCCGGCGATGAAGACGCCCCACGCCGCAGCATGACCTGCGGTAGGAAAGAACGCTGCGAGCGCAAGCGTCGCCATCATCGACAGGTTCAGCAGGATCGGCGCAGCCGCAGGCGTTGCGAAATGATGGATCGAATTCAGGATGCCGCCATAGAGCGTTACCAGCGACACCAGAAGAAGATACGGAAAAGTGATCCGCGTCAGTTCGGTCGCCAGCGCGAAGCGGCCCGGATCGTCCCTGAAGCCGGGCGCCAGGAGGTCGATCACGCCGGACGTGAAGGACAATGCGATCGCCAGCAGCACGACTTGCACCATGACCATCATGGTGAAGACGCGGTCGGCAAACAGCTTGGCCGGATCGGGCCCGTCCTGCGTGCGGATGCGCGCATAGGCCGGAACGAAGGCGGTATTGAATGCGCCTTCGGCGAAGATCGCGCGGAAATGGTTGGGGAGTCGCAGGGCGACGAAGAAGGCGTCGGCAACCGGTCCGGCGCCAAGGATCGCCGCCAGCATGATGTCGCGCGCGAACCCGGTGATGCGCGAGACCAGCGTGAAGCCGCCGACCGTGAAAATGCGTCCGATCACAGCACGCCTCTTTTACCTCCCCGGGAGGTGGAGGTCGGCGCGGAGCGCCTCATGGGGGCATCGATCAAGGCAAAGGCCCCCTCCCCAACCCTCCCCCGATCGGGAGGAGAGAGTCCCTGGATCGAAACCTACCGCAGCGCGCGCCGCACCGCATCAACGATGCGATCCTGCGTGCTGTCGTCGAGATAGGCGTGCATCGGCAGGCTGATCACTTCTTCGGCGAGGCGTTCGCTGACCGGCAGACCGCCCTCCGCCACCGGAAAATGACGATAGGCGGTCTGGCGGTGCAAGGGCCGGGCATAATAGATCGCGGTCGGGATGCCTTCCGCCTGAAGCGCACGGGCGAAACCGTCACGCTTTCCGGGCGCGAGCCGGATCGTGTACTGGGCCCAGACCGATTCATAGCCGTCCGGGACCACCGGCACCGTCACGACGTCGCCGAGCGCTTCCCCATAACGCCGGGCCACCCGATTGCGGGTCGCGATCTCGTCGCGGAAGATCTTCAGCTTTTCGATCAGCACCGCCGCCTGGATGGTGTCGAGGCGCGCGGTCAGGCCGAGGCGCACGTTGTCGTATTTGTCCGTCCCGCCGCCGTGGACGCGGACGCTCTTGAGCACCGCGAGAAGCTCTTCGTCGTTGGTCAGAACCGCACCGCCATCGCCGTAGCAGCCAAGCGGCTTGGCCGGAAAGAAGCTGGTTGCAGTCGCGTGGCCGAGTGTCCCGATGGCACGGCCCTTATAGGTTCCGCCGAAGCCTTGCGCGGCATCATCGAGGACGAACAGCCCCTCGGCGTCCGCAACTTCCGCCACCGCATCATGGTCGGCGGGCAACCCGAACAGATCGACGGGGATGACGGCCCTGGGCTTGAGGCCCTGGGCCTTCGCCGTGACGATCGCGGCCTTCAGGCTTTTGATGTCGACGTTGAACGTTTCGGCATCGGTGTCGAAAAATACCGGCGTCGCGCCGACCAGCGCCGCGCTTTCCGCCGTCGCGCAGAAGGTGAAGGTCGGACAGAACACCGCATCACCGGGCCCGATCCCCTTCGCCATCAGCGTCATGACCAGCGCATCGGTGCCGCTCGAACAGGACAATGCGTATTTGGCGCCGCAAAAGGCGGCGAGATCGCTCTCGAAGGCCGCGACCTCCGGACCCATCAGAAACTGGCAATGGTTGAGGACGCGCGCAGTCGCGTCGTCGATCGCCTTGCCAAGCCGGCGCCGCTGGGCGGCAACGTCGATGAACGGGATCGGCTTCACATCGACGCGGGCATGCTGATTCATTGTGCCGTCCAACAATTCTCTATCGAAGCGAAACGAAGCGGATCAACCGGCGGCGCGGCGCGGCTCGGCGTCGCGGTGCGATGCGACCTTGGAAGGCTGACGGCTTTCCAGGCAGCGCATCGCAACATCGAGGCTCTCGACGCCCTCCTCGCCGGTGACGGGCGGCGTCTTGTTGTCGCGCACGGCGGTGACAAAGGCCTGCAACTCCGCGCGCAGCGGCTCGGCGTGCCCGACCGACAGATGTCGCATCGAATAGCTGCCATCCGGCTGAAATCCGAAGCATTCGGTCACCTGGCGGGTCAGCAGATCGCCGATCAGATATTTGCGCCGCGTCGCGACGTGAACCGTGCGCGCCTTGAACGGCGTCAGCCAGTTGGTGTTGATATGCGCCAGCACGCCTGAAGCAGTTCGGAACTGCAGCAGCGCGATGTCCTCGCGCTCGGCGACAGCGCTCGACAGTTGCGGCTGCACTTCCACGATCTCGGAGTCTGTGAACCAGCGGATCAGATCGATGTCGTGAACCGCAAGATCGATCACCACGCCGACATTCGACATGCGGGGCGGGAACGGACCGACGCGGGTAATGC
>JAEWHY010000029.1 GCA_023387555.1 Pseudomonadota bacterium | reverse complement strand
TCTATCTCAACCGCGTCTATTTCGGCGCCGGCGCCTATGGTATCGAGGCCGCCGCGCAACGCTATTTCGGCAAGCATGCGCGCGACGTCACCTTGTCCGAAGCCGCAATGCTTGCGGGCCTTGTGCGCTCGCCCTCGCGGCTGGCGCCGACCCGCAATCCGAACGGCGCCGAACGCCGCGCGCAGACCGTGCTCTCGGCGATGGCGGACGCCGGCTTCATCACCGACAAGACCGCGGCGATGGCGATGGCGCAGCCCGCACAGGCGCTGAAGCAGAAGACCACCGGCTCGGTGAACTATGTCGCCGACTGGATCATGGACGTACTCGACGACCTGGTCGGCCGGGTCGAGGACGATATTGTCGTGCAAACCTCGATCGACCCGGCGCTGCAGTTGCTTGCCGAGCAGGCGCTGACCGAGGAGCTTGCCGCACGCGGCGGAAAGCTCGGCGTCGAGCAGGGCGCGATCGTCGCCATGGCGCCCGACGGCGCGGTCCGCGCCCTGGTCGGCGGCCGCGATTATTCGGAAAGCCAGTACAACCGTGCAGTCGCCGCCAAACGCCAGCCCGGCTCGGCCTTCAAGCCGTTCGTCTATCTCACGGCGCTTGAACGCGGCCTCACGCCGGAAACGGTGCGCGAAGACAAGCCGATCGTCATCAAGGGCTGGCGGCCGGAAAACTATACGCGCGAATATTACGGACCGGTGACGCTGACCCAGGCGCTCGCCATGTCGCTCAATACGGTCGCGGTGCGCCTCGCACTCGAATTCGGTCCCAACGCGGTGATGCGCACCGCGCACCGGCTCGGCATCGCCTCCAAGCTCGAGCCGAATGCGTCGCTCGCGCTCGGCACGTCGGAAGTCTCGGTGCTGGAAATGGCGTCGGCGTTCGCGCCCTTCGCCAATAACGGCATGGCGATCACGCCGCATGTTGTCGAAAGCATCCGCGGCAAGGACGGCAAGGTGCGTTATCATCGCCGGGCGCAGAGCCTCGGCCAGATCGTCGAGCCGCGTCATGTCACGATGATGAATGCGATGATGCAGGAGACGCTGCTGACGGGCACCGGACGCAAGGCCGAACTCGCGGGCCGCCCCGCCGCGGGCAAGACCGGCACCAGTCAGGATTTCCGCGACGGCTGGTTCGTCGGCTACACCGCACAGCTGGTCACCGCGGTCTGGCTCGGCAACGACGATTCCTCCCCGACCAAGAAGATGACCGGCGGCGGCCTGCCCTCGGAGATCTGGGCGCGGTTCATGCGCAACGCGCATCGCAACGTACCGGTCGCCAGCCTGCCCGGCCTGCATAACGGCTTCCCCGTGCCGTTCCCCGGCACGCCGCCGCCGTCGCAGCCCTATGGGCAGCCTTACGGGCAGACCTCGCACGGCGCGCACCCGGTGCCGCCCGGATCGATCCCGCCCCGCACCATGCCGGCGTCGGCGACGCGCAGCGACGGCATGGACAGCTGGCTGCTCGACCGCCTGTTCGGTCGCAGCCGCTAGATGCCGCCGGACGACGCGCCGCGCCGCGATGGCAGCAGGTAGAGCGCCAGCCACGCTCCCGCGATCAGCAGCGCCATCGCCAGCAACACCGCCGCGGCCGGCCAGCCTTGCTCCGCCGCCGGTGCCGCAACCAGTGCGCCGAGGATCGCGGCACAGACCGGCGGTATGCCGCCGAGCAATGACGACGCGGCGCCGACCCGCTCCGCCGCGCAGGACAGACCGCCCGCGAGCGCCTGCGGGTAAACCAGCCCGAGGCCGATCAGATTGATCCCGACCGCGATCACGATCCCGACCACCGATTGCGCGCCCGTCACCATGAGCAGACAGGCGATCCCGGAGCCCGTCACCATGCAGGCGGCGCCGATCCCGATCGTCCGCAGCAATCCGGCACGAACGACAATGCGCGTCGCGATCGACGAGCCGATGAGAAAGCCGATCGCACTGCCCGACATCGCCACCGAGCTCATCAGCGGGGTCAGCGCGTATTGGTTCTGGTAGACGAAGGCCACCGCCGTGAACCAGACGATCAGGCCGGCGTAGGTCGCCGCGCACAGCACGAGAAACAAATTGAAGTCGCGGATCCGGAACAACGTGCGGTAGCCGTCCAGCATGGACGACAGCGACAGCCTCGCTTCCGGCTTGTCCGTGAGCGTCTCCGGCAGCTTGCGTACAACGATCACGCTGAGCACCGCCCCGAATAACAGCAGCACCGCGAAAGCCGAACGCCAGCCGAACACGGCATGAAACGCGCCGCCAATCAGCGGCGCCGAGATCGGACCGAACGCCATGACGAGACTCATCATGGACAATTCCTTGCCGGCCCGCGCCCCGCTGTAGAAATCGCGCACGACGGCGCGCGCCAGAACGATCGCGCCCGATCCGCCGAACGCCTGCAGCACGCGCGCTCCGATCAGCACCTCGATCGAGGGGGCGAGCAGGCAGATCAGGCTGCCGGCGCAATAGCACAGCAGCGCGACGACCAGTCCGGATCGCCGGCCATACCAGTCCGAGATCGGACCATAGCCGACCTGGCCGAGCGCGAAGCCGATCAGATAGCCATACATGGTCATCTGGACCTGCCCCGCCGGTACGCCGAAGGCGCGCCCGATATCCGGCAGTGTCGGCAGATAGAGATCGGTCGAAAGCGGCCCCAGCGCGGTCAAGGCGGCCAGCAGCGCCGTGAGCGCAAACGTATTCGGTCTCAGCATGGATATGGTGTTCGGCGTGCCTCAGCGCCGGAGACGGCGCGTTCCGTTGCCCTGCACGCCGGGTTCGATCCGCGCACGCGGCAGGCCATAGCGGTGAAGCTCGGCGCCATACATGTCAAGCCACGCTTTTGCACGCCTCACATTCGGGCACAGCCGGTCGACCACCCGCCAGAACCGCGCCGAGTGATTCATCTCGACGAGATGGGCCACCTCGTGGGCGGCGAGATATTCCAGCACGAACGGCGGCGCGAGAATAAGCCGCCAGGAGTACGACAGCACGCCCGTGGTCGAACACGAGCCCCAGCGGCTCGACGGATCGCGGATCGACACCTGCTTCACCGTCACGCCCAGTTGTTCGGCGAAGGCGTGGCTGGCCTTTTCGAGATCTCGCCTCGCCTCCTTGCGCAGGAAATCGGCAACGCGCCGATCGACATGCGGGCTGTCGCCGGCAACGCACAGCCTTCGTTCGCCGTCGGCCACTTCGACCCAGACGGTGCCGCGCGAACCCGGACGATTGACGATGCTATGCGCCTCGCCGCGGAACGGCACGATGGCGCCATGCGCGAACGGTTCGGCGGCGGGCAGACGATGCAGGCGCTGCGCAATCCAGCCGCCGTGCTTCTGGGCGAATTCCCGGGCTTCCTTCAGGCAGCCGCGCGGCGGCATCGTCAGCACGATTTCGCGCGTCGCCGCCTGGATGCGCAGCGTATAGCGGCGCGCCTGCCGGTGCCGGCGCACGCGCACCAGATAGATATCCTTGTCGTGGACGACCTGGATCGCCTTCGGTTCGGCCGGCCGTCGGTACAGGAGGGCGCGGAGCGACATGGCTATCTCGACTGCTTCGGCCTGCGATATTGCCATAGACCGGTTTCCAAACATCCCCTTCAATGAAATAAAATGACCGCCATTTTTAGTAGGTACCAGCGGCTGCAACCCCAGCATCTTGATCAAATGATTGAGCATAGATTCATTTCTTGGCGCGCCGGGAGAATCAGTCTGCCGCGCCGACGCGAGGCAGCGTTGCCGCGACGCGCATGCGCCCGGCCTTTGCTGGCGCGATCCGGAACGCCCGGCCCGCGCATGTCCGAAGAGGGGCGGACGGTGCGCCGACAGACGCAGGCCAGTCCTGATTGCTGCGCCCATCGCTGAAGCGCAGCCGCCTCTCGGCGCACCGTCCCGTGGCGTTCTTCTGCGAAGCGTAGCTCCGCATTCAGGCCCCGGGCCCGCGTTTGCGTACCTGAGCAACCCGGCCCAGGCCGTACAGCGAGCTCCTCGCGCACGGGTCGTAGTGCCCGTAGAGCGGGGTCCCGAAGCCTCCCGGTCTCCGTGTGCGAGACGGACAGCGGGCGCCACACCTTCCTCCGCCATCAAGAACGCCTCCGGACGGCGCCCCTCAGTGAGCAAGGCAATATAGGAATATTTCCTTATAGGAATTTTGTCAAGCCATCTGGGCGTTCAGCGTGCAAAGCCACCTCGCATCGCGCCCGCTCGTCCCCGCGAAGGCGGGGACCTAGCGCCGCTGCCTCGGCAAAAGCCGGCGACAACCAGAGCATTTGCAATGTCTAACGGGGGCGCCTGCCTACACTCTCCCGCTGTATCGAACTCGCCGCTTCTTCAGCGCTGGGTCCCCGCCTTCGCGGGGACGAACGGAGATTTCTGATGCCACTCGGCTTCAATTCGCAACCTTGCCGGACAAAGCGCTCAAGGTCTGCAGCCTAGTAGCCCGCATGAGCGGAGCGACATGCGGGTCCAGTCATCCCGGATATCGCTTGGCTCATCCGGGCTACACCCGCGTTCAGCTACACTGTGTCCAGCCTCACGCCACGGCGCGGGGCACCGGACGCGCCGACTTGGCCCGTCCGGCCTGGCTGGTCAGCACGAAGTCCGCGATCCGCGGCGCGATCTCCGAGCGGAAGCGCGAGCCGTTGAACACGCCGTAATGGCCGACGCCCGGCTGCACGTAATGCGCCTTGCGATCGGCGGGAATGTTGGTGCAGAGCCGATGCGCGGCTTCGGTCTGACCAAGCCCGGAGATGTCGTCCTTCTCGCCCTCGACGGTGAGCAACGCGACATTGCGGATCGCCGACGGATCGATCCGCACGCCGCGATGCATCATCTCGCCCTTCGGCAGCGAATGCTTCACGAACACGGTGTCGACCGTCTGCAAGTAAAACTCGGCGGTGAGATCCATGACCGCGAGATATTCGTCGTAGAACTCGCGGTGCTTCTGCGCGGAATCGCCGTCGCCCTTCACCAGATGGAAGAACAGCTCCTTGTGCGCATCGAGGTGGCGGTCGAGATTCATGCTGACGAAGCCGTTGAGCTGCAGGAAGCCCGGATAGACATCGCGCATGACGCCGGGATGCGGGAACGGCACCTTAGTGATGACGTTCCTGCGAAACCAGTCGACGCCGCGGCTCTCGGCCAGCATGTTGACCCCGGTCGGATTGACGCGGGTGTCGATCGGTCCGCCCATCAGCACCATGGAGTGCGGCGCGTAAGGGTCACGCGTGGCTTCCATGCGCGCCACTGCGGCCAGCACCGGAACCGACGGCTGGCACACCGCTATCAGATGGCAGTCGCCGCCGAGCGCGTGCAGGATCGAGATCACATAGTCGATGTAATCGTCGAGGTCGAAGTGGCCTTCCGACAGCGGCACGAGGCGCGCATCGACCCATTCGGTGATGTAGACGTCGTGGTTAGGCAGGAACGCTTCGACGGTGCCGCGCAACAGCGTGGCGTAATGCCCCGACATCGGCGCCACGATCACGAGCTTGGGCTGCGGCCGGCGCGGCGGCGTCTTCAGCACCCGCTCGAAATGAAGAAGCCGGCAGAACGGACGCTCCCAGACCGGCGTGATATGCACGTCGACACGCTCGCCGCCGACCACGGTATGATCGATGCCCCATTCCGGCTTGCCGTAGCGGCGGGTGAAGCGCTCGAACATTTCCGCCGAAGCCGCCAGCGTCTTGCCCATGGTCGTATGCGACCACGGATTGAGCGGGTTCTTCATGTAGAGCCGCGTCACATCGGCCACGGCACGGGCCGGATTGAGCGCCGCGTGGCTCATCTCGTAGAGCCAGTACATGCCGTGGGACAGAACCGGGCCGCCTTGCACCGATACTTCGGGAACGGCGCCAAACTCACCGATAGCGAGGTTCTTTTCCGGCATATGGTGCGATCTCTACCCGTCCATCTATCTATTGCAATGCAACATCCGGGGTTTTGTTCGCGCCGTCAATATAGGCGAAAGACATTCTTAACTGCTTAACAAACGGTCATTCGCCGATCTGCATCAGGGATCCGACCTTCCTCGCGCTGCGCAGAAGCGCCAGAAAGCCAATAACGGCGGCCACAAAATAAGCAGCATTGAGGGCGAAGGCCCAGGCCATCAGGTCGGCCCGGAAGGTATGATCGATCAGCAGCGCCCGCATGCCCTCGAACACATAGGTCGGCGGCAGCATCCAGGCGACCGGCTGCAACCAGGCCGGCAGCACCGCCACCGGATAATAGACGCAGGTCAGCGGCAGCAGCAGGAACATGATGGTCCAGGCCATGCTCTCGGCGCCCATGCCGTTGCGGAGCACGATGCCCGACACGATGATCCCGACCGCCCAGGAGGTCAGGATCAGATTCATGAAGAACACCGCGAGCGCAAAGCCGAAGCTGTAGAGATTGAAGTCGAAGAACGCCATCGCGAGGAACGTCACCGGCACCATGCCGATCGCGAGACGCACGAGGCTCATGATCATCAGTGCGCAGATGAATTCGCCCGGACGCAACGGGCTCATCATCAGATTGCCCATGTTGCGCGCCCACATCTCCTCAAGGAACGAGATCGAGAAGCCGAGCTGACCGCGGAACAGGATGTCCCACAGCAGCACCGCGCCGATGAAGGTGCCGCCGGCCTTGGCGAAGAAGCCGGCATTTTCGGAGACATAGAGCTGCAGGAAGCCCCACATCAGCATCTGCACCGCCGGCCAGTAGATCAGTTCGAGCAACCGCGGCCACGACGAACGCAGCAGGTACCAATAGCGCAGCACCATCGCGAAGATCCGGCCGGACGAGAAGGCCACCGGCTCGCGATGCGGATAATGACGCGGCAACAGATTCACGATGCGGCCTCGGATGTGTTGTCCGGCACGGTCTCTTGAGCGGTCTCTTGCGCCTGACGGCGGCCGCGCGCGATGTCGAGAAACACCTCTTCGAGATTCTCCCGCCCGTATCGCTCCAGCAGCCGCTCTGGCGGCGCATCGTCGACGATCTCGCCGCGCTTCATCATGATGACGCGGTCGCACAGCCGTTCGACCTCGGCCATGTTGTGCGAGGCGAGCAGAATGGTTGCGCCGCGCTCGTCGCGATAGCGCATCAGCTCGGCGCGCACCCAGTCGGCGGTGTCGGGATCGAGCGAGGCGGTCGGCTCGTCCAGCAGCAGGATCTCCGGATGATTGAGCAGCGCCTTGGCGAGCGACACGCGGGTCTTCTGCCCCGCGGACAGCTTGCCGGCCGGGCGGTCGAGGAAGCCGTTGAGATCGAACTGGGTGCCCAGCTCGACGATGCGCCGCGTGACATCGGGCACGCCATAGAGCTTGCCGAACACCGTCAGGTTCTGCCGCACCGTGAGCCGCATCGGCATGTCGACATAGGGGCTTTCGAAATTCATCCGGTGCAGCACGCGGTGGCGTTGGCGCGGCATCTGGGCGCCGAGCACCGTGACCTGGCCCGAGGTCGGCGTCACCAGCCCCATGATCATGGCGATGGTGGTGGTCTTGCCGGCGCCGTTACCGCCGAGCAGCCCCGTGACCGAGCCGGTCTCGATCGCGAACGAGATGCCCTTCACCGCCGTGCTGGCTTTGTAGATCTTGACGGCGCGATCGAGCGCAATGGCGGTTCCGACAGAGGACATGGAGGTTCCGGTAACGTGACGGGCTGATTTGCGCTTTCGGAGGCGGAAGCGCAAGACTGCCCGCCACGGCCCCTCGTCCCGGCTCGCCTGGCCCCCTGCCTGCGCCGAAAAGTGCAGTGTTGCGGAGCGGCGACTGCCGCTAGACTCCAGGGAATGTCATCGATGGATCTCGACCGCCTCCCCCTGCCGCGCCGCAATGTGCGGCTCGACACATTGGTACGCCTGCGCTGGCTGTCGATCATCGGGCAGACCGTCGCGGTGCTGGTGGTCTATTTCGGTCTCGAATTCGACCTGCCGATCTATGCCTGCCTTGCCGTGATCGTGCTGTCGGCCTGGCTCAATATCGCGCTGCGCATCCGGTTCCAGCAGGCGCGGCGGCTGGAGCCCAGCCGCGCGGCCTGGCTGCTCGCCTTCGACATCGGGCAGCTCGCGGTGCTGATGTATCTCACCGGCGGGCTAGACAACCCGTTCTCGTTCTTCTTCCTCGGCCCGGTGCTGCTGTCGGCGACCGCGCTGCCGGAGCGCATGACCATCCTGCTCGGGCTGTTCGCCGTCATCTGCGCGACGCTGCTGATCTTCTTCCACGAGCCGCTGCCCTGGTCGGAAGACTACGGACCGATGCCGGTGCTGCCGAACTTCTACATGATGGGCATCTGGTTCTCGATCGCGCTCGCGATCTTCTTCATCAGCATCTATGCGTGGCAGATCAGCGAGGAATCGCGTCAGCTTGTGAACGCCCTCGCCGCCACCGAACTGGTGCTGGCGCGCGAGCAGCATCTCACGCAGATCGACGGCCTCGCCGCCGCCGCTGCGCATGCGCTCGGCACCCCGCTGTCGACCATCTCGGTGATCGCGCGGGAACTCGAGCGCGAGATCGATCCGAAATCGCCGCACGCCGAAGACGTGCGGCTGTTGCGCGAACAGGCGCAACGTTGCCGCGACATTCTGGCCAAACTCAACGAGCTGCAGGCGGAGGGTGTCCCGTTCGACGGCCTGCCGCTGTCCACGCTGCTGCAGGAAGTCGCGGAACCGCATCGTCACTTCGGTATCGCGATCGACGTCAAATTGCCGCAGGGCGTGCCGGTTCCGATCGCGGCGCGCAATCCGGCGATCCTCTACGGGCTCGGGAACCTGATCGAGAATGCCGTGGACTTCGCCCGGCAGCGCGTCGAAATTGCCGCGGAATGGACCGCCGATACCGTCTCCATCGTCATTTCTGACGACGGTCCTGGATTTGCCCCCGAAGTGATCGGCCGGATCGGGGAACCTTACGTGCGCAGCCGCCGCCTGCGGCGCATGTACGCAACCGGCGACACCGGCATGGGGCTCGGTTTCTTCATCGCCAAGACGCTGCTGGAGCGCACCGGAGCCCGATTGACCTTCGTAAACAGGCCATTCCCGGAAAGCGGCGCAGTGGTTTCGATCCGCTGGCCGCGAGAGGCCTTCGAGTTTACCGCCCACACCGAACTTGAGCCCAAGGCCTCGACTGCCTAATTATGGCGGTAAGAGCGGCATCGGAGATTGTCATGAACCTGCAACCGGCCATACCGAGCGAGCGTTCGCTGCTCATCGTCGAGGACGACAAGTCCTTCCTGATGCGGCTTGCCAGGGCGATGGAAGGCCGCGGCTTCGCGGTGACCACTGCCGAGTCGGTGTCCGAAGGCCTGATGCAGGTGGAGCGCGCCGCGCCGGCTTTCGCAGTCGTCGACATGCGGCTGGGCGATGGCAACGGCCTCGATGTGATCTCTGCATTGAAGCGCAGGCGACCGGAGGCGCGCGGCATCGTGCTGACCGGTTACGGCAATATCGCCACCGCGGTGAATGCGGTGAAGCTCGGTGCAGTCGATTATCTGGCAAAGCCGGCCGATGCCGACGACGTCGTCAACGCATTGCTGTCGATCGAAGGCAAGAAGCCCGAGCCGCCGGAGAATCCGATGTCGGCGGACCGCGTGCGCTGGGAACACATCCAGCGCATCTATGAATTGTGCGGCCGCAACGTCTCGGAGACCGCGCGCCAGCTCAACATGCATCGCCGCACCCTGCAGCGCATTCTGGCGAAGCGCGCGCCGCGCTGACTTGGTCATTCCGGGGCGCCGCGAAGCGGCGAGCCCGGAATCCATAACCACCACCGGGACTATGGATTCCTGGCCCGCGCCTTTCAGGCGCGTCCCGGAATGACGTGGCAACAAATTCGCTACATCTCATTCCCATACGGGCCGGCGGGATCGATCAGCGATTGCAGCCGCATTGCCGCGCATTGCGCGACCCGCAGCGTCATCACCTTGCGCGTCGGGGCCGGTAACCGGTGTTCCGGCGCATCGCAGACAATCTCGCCGCCGAAGCCGTCGGCGACAATCAGCCCGGTATCCTTCGGAAAGATCTCGCACGGCACATCGACGGTTGTCGCAAAGAACAGCCGGTCGCAATGCATGCGGTAATCCATCCACTTCTGGTCGGCCCGGAAATCGGCGATCGAGGACTTGATCTCCACGATCCAGATTTCGCCGCTGCGTCCGATGCCGACGAGATCGGCGCGACGGCCGGACGGCAACGGCAATTCGCTGACGCAGGTCAGGCCATGCGAGAGCAACAGCCGCATGGTGCCGCGTGCGACCGTGAGCGCGGTTTGCGACTGCCGGCCATCCACCGGCATCTGCGCGATACGATGGATCAGTTCGCTCATTCGGCAGCCTCGTCCGCACGCCGCCGCGAGGGATGATCCGGAAACGCCCGCTCCAGCGCCTCGCGCGATGCCGCAAGCACGCCGCGCTCGGTGATCAGCCCGGTGACAAGGCGGGCCGGCGTCACATCGAAGGCAGGGTTCGCAACCGGCGAGCCGTCCGGCACGACGGTGATCGTCTCGATGCGGCCGTCAGCGGTGCGGCCGACCATGGTGGTCATCTCGCTCGCGCTGCGCTGCTCGATCGGAATTTGCCTCACGCCGTCGCCCAGCGCGAAGTCCAGCGTCGGCGACGGCAGCGCGACGTAGAACGGCACCACGTTATCGCGCGCGGCCAGCGCCTTCAGATAGGTTCCGATCTTGTTGCAGACATCGCCATCTCCGGTCGTGCGATCGGTTCCGACGATCACCATGTCGACGCAACCGTGCTGCATGAGATGGCCGCCGGCATTGTCGGCGATGACGGTATGCGGCACACCGTGCTCGCCAAGCTCGAACGCGGTCAGCGAGGCGCCCTGATTGCGCGGCCGCGTCTCGTCGACATAGACATGGACCGGGATGCCCTTGTCATGCGCCAGATAGATCGGCGCGGTCGCGGTGCCGAGATCGACGGTCGCAAGCCAGCCCGCGTTGCAATGGGTCAGGATATTGACCGGCTGGCCCTCCGGCTTGCGTGACGCAATCGCTTCGATCAGAGGCAGAGCATGCTCTCCGATCGCCCGGTTGATCGCGACATCCTCATCGCAAATCGCAGCGGCGCGTCGATAGGCGGCCTCGGCGCGCTGCGCCGGCGGCAACGGGCGGACAGCAGCCGCGACTTCGTCCAGCGCCCATTTCAGATTGACCGCGGTCGGTCGCGCCGCCAGCAGCATGGCATAGGCGCGCGCCAGATTGTCATCGGAGGCATCCGTGCGCAGCGCAAGCGCAAGCCCGTAGGCGGCCACCGCGCCGATCAAAGGCGCGCCGCGCGTCTGCATGCTGGCAATGGCATGCGTGGCATCGGCCGCGCTGCGCAGGCTCAGACGCGCGATGCGCCAGGGCAAAAGGGTCTGATCGAAGATACCGGCCGACCAGCCGTCGGGTTCGAGCCAGATGCTCCGTGTCGTGGTCCCGTCGATCCTCATGCCGTCAGATAAACCGGTTCTGCGGTGCTGCAAAAGCAAAATTGCACAACCGCAGGGAGCCGGCCGGCATCGTAACCGGATTGGCGCGGATCGCTTGCGCTGGCCGCGCCGCTGACGCAATCTCCGGCCGGTTTTTTGTCGGAGTTCCCCGAAAAATGACGATCGACAACAGCGCGGCCTACAACAATCGTGCGGCCGTTGCGGATTTTCCGCTCATCGTCGCGCAATGGCAGCGCGACGCCGCCGCCTATCGCGACAAGATGGTCAAGGATGGCCTGGCGGAACTGGACATCCCGTACGGTTCGAGCGAGCGGCAATACATCGACCTGTTCAAGTCGCGCGACGATGACGCGTCGGTCGCGCTGTTCATCCATGGCGGCTACTGGCGCGCGATGAGCCCGAAAGAGCACAGCCATCTGGCGCGCGGCCTCACCGCGAATGGCGTCACCGTCGCGGTCGCGGGCTATGACCTGACCCCGCAGGTCTCGATCGCACAGATCATCGAGCAGATGCGCGCCGCGGTGCTGTTCCTGTGGCAGCGGTTCGGCAAGCGCGTCATGGTCTACGGCCATTCCGCCGGCGGCCATCTGGCCGCCTGCATGATGGCGACCGACTGGACCAAGCACGGCGCGCCGGCCGACCTCGTTCCGGCAGGATACGCCGTGTCCGGCGTGTTCGACCTCGCCGGACTGATCAACACCGACATGAACGCCGACTTCAAGCTCGATGAAGCCTCCGCACGCGCAAGCTCGCCGCTGTTCTGGCCGGCTCCGAAGGGCCGCGTGCTCGATGTCGTGGTCGGCGGCGATGAATTGCCGGAATTCATCCGCCTGTCGCACGTCATGGCCGACAGCTGGGGCGCCGCCGGCGTCGAGACGCGCTACGAGGCAGTGCCCGGCACCCACCATTTCAACGTGGTGGCGCCGCTCGCCGATCCGCTGAGCGCGATGACCAGCCGTACCGTCGAATTGTGCGAGTTGACCCGCAAATAGGCCGGGCAACGCGCGATC
Source organism: Pseudomonadota bacterium (assembly GCA_023387555.1). GTDB lineage: Bacteria > Pseudomonadota > Alphaproteobacteria > Rhizobiales > Xanthobacteraceae > Pseudorhodoplanes. The sequence continues at coordinate 1,369 of JAEWHY010000029.1, read as the reverse complement.
GACCGCCGGTCAGAACCAGTAGCGCCACGCATAGACCACGGTCAGCACCACGCCGACCGTGGTGACAACCCATTGCATGGCGCCGCGCGGGGCGAAGCGGGCGAGCCACGCACCGATAACGGATCCGACCACGGCGCCGCTCATCATGACCAGCGTGGCCGGCCAATCGATGGCGCCCTGGACCGCAAAGATCGCCACGGCCACGGCCCCGTTGAGTGCGGCAACGAGATTCTTCGTGGCATTGGCGGGCCGGTACTGGCCCGATGTTGCAAGCTGCAGCACCGCGATCAGCAGCACGCCGACACCGGCGCCGAAATAGCCGCCATAGACCGACACCGGCAGCAGCATCGGGATCGAGGTCAGTTTGATCTCCGGCTCGCGGCCGTGCTTGGAGAGCGAGCGCGCGCGCAACGCATTGCTGATGCGTTCGCCGAACGCGAACAGGATGGTGGCGAAGCCGATCAGCAGCGGCACCAGGATTTCGAACACCCGGTTCGACGTCATCAGCAGTAGAACGGCGCCGATCCCCGCCCCGATCAGCGAGGCCAGCACCAGCCCGACAAAGCCGCGATCGATCGGCGGCAATTGCGTGCGGTCGGACAGGGCTGCGACCAGGCTGCCCGGCGTCAGCGCCGCCATATTGGTGGCGATGGCGGAGACCGGGGTCAGCCCAACGGCGATCAGGGACGGAAAGGTGATCAGCGCAGCGCCGCCAGCGACACTCGAGATCGTGCCGCCGGCAAGTCCGGCAGCACCCAGCAAGGCCACAGTCGCAAGATCCATCACCACCCAGCACAGTCCGGCTGGCCGGGCCGCTCGAACGAACGGCGCAGCGCGAGACGCTGAAATGGCGGCCAGCCCAAGCCGGCAAAGCTGTAACAACGCAGATGCCCGGCACAAGGCCGGGCATCACAGGTGTGGTATGCGTTCGAGCCGGCGATCAGAAGAAAGCCTGAATCCCGGTCTGCGCGCGGCCCAGAATCAGCGCGTGGATGTCGTGCGTGCCTTCGTAGGTGTTGACCGTCTCGAGGTTCACGACATGGCGCATCACGTGGAACTCGTCGGCGATGCCGTTGCCGCCATGCATGTCGCGCGCGACGCGGGCGATATCCAGCGCCTTGCCACAGTTGTTGCGCTTCATCAGCGAAATCGACGGCGGCGCCGCACGGCCCGCCTCGATCATGCGGCCGAGACGCAGCGCGCCCTGCAGGCCGAGCGCGATCTCGGTCTGCATGTCGGCGAGCTTCTTCTGAACCAGCTGGGTGGCGGCGAGCGGCCGGCCGAACTGCTTGCGGTCGAGCGTGTACTGGCGCGCCGCATGCCAGCAGAATTCCGCCGCGCCCATCGCGCCCCAGGCAATGCCGTAGCG
>JAEWHY010000007.1 GCA_023387555.1 Pseudomonadota bacterium | reverse complement strand
GGCGAGGCCTTCGACCTTGGGTACGTCGCGGATATTGGTGCGGTACATTTTCGGCGCAGTCACTTCGGTTGTCCTCCAAGACGGCGATAGACCTGATGCGCGACCACGAAATCGTTCTGGTCGATTCCTAATCCGCGACAGGCATTCATGAGTTCGTTCGCAGCGGCCGCGAGCGGCACCGGACTGCCGAGCTTGCGGCCCATGTCGAGCGCAAGGATCATGTCTTTCTGCTGCAGCGTGACATCCGCCAGCGGCACCTCGGGCATCTTGCCTTCCAGAATGAAAGGACCGCGATATCCGAGCACCGGCGAGGCCGCGACGCTCTTCAGGATCGCATCGACCGCAGCCTCGCGCGACACGCCACCCTTTTCCGCGAGCGCGACCGCCTCGCCAAAGGCGATGACCTCGACCATCAGCAGCAGGTTCACCGCGATCTTCATCTTCACCGCGAGGCCGCTGTCGCCGATCCGCGTCACCTTCGGACCAATTGCCAGCAATACCGGCTTCACTTTCTCGAACGCGGCTTCGTCGCCGCCGACCATCACCGAGGCATTGCCTTGGTTGAGCGTCACCGGCGAGCCGGAGATCGGCGCATCCAGCATGACGAGGCCCTTGGCCGCGAAGGCGTCGGCAACCTCGCGGGTGACCTCCGGCGCGATGGTGCTCATATCGATATAGATGCCGCCGGGCTTGAGACCGGCAACAATGCCTTCCGCGCCGAGCGCAACCTCCTTGACCGCCTTGCCGTCGGTCACCACCGTGAACACCACGTCGGAGACCTCGGCCACGGCGCGCGGCGTATCAGCCCAGCCCATGCCAGCATCGATCAGCGGCTGAGCCTTGGCTTTGGTCCTGTTCCAGCCATTCACCTTGTATCCCGCGGCCTGCAGGCGCGGCACCATGCCAAGACCCATCACGCCAAGGCCAACAAACCCAATTCTCACGCCTGTTCTCCTGCCATTAACGTCATTGATTTCGTTTTCGTCCGACGGACCCGTGCGGTCGAGCCGCGCACAACGGTCTCGACCGGCAGCACCAGGTGCTGCGGGTCCCCGATCTCTGCCTCGATCAGATCGACCAGAACGCCCGCGGCCTCGAAGCCGGCCTTGTAGTGCTGCACGCGAACCGTCGTCAGCGCGGGCGACAGCCTGTCAGCCAGCGGCATATCGTTGAAGCCGGTCACCGATACGTCCCCCGGGCAGGAGATGCCGTGACGCCGGAATGCCGAGATTGCGCCGATCGCCAGACGGTCGTTTGCACATATGACGGCGCTGAAAGCCCGTCCCGCGGCCAGCAATTCCTCCGCGCAGCGCTCGCCTTCGCTTTCGTTGAAAGCTTTGGCGAATGCTGCCGACGGCGGTTGCCCCTGCAATCCCGCGAGATCGCGGTGACGAAGGAAAGCGCTATAGCGGTTGAAACCGGTCGATACCGTTTGCGGGCCTGCAATGCAGGCGATGTCGCGATGGCCGAGCGAGACCAGATGCGTGACCAGTTGTCCGACACCGTCATCCTCGTCATGAACGACCGAAGAAAAACCCGGATCGTCGCTGCGCCGGCTGACGGTGACCACGGGCAGACCCGCCGCAAGACGCGAGACCATCTTGTCATTGCGAAGAACGCTCGCAAGGATCAATCCGTCGACGCCACGCGCGCGCATGGCTTCCAGCACCTTGACCTGCCGCCGCGTATCGCCATCGGTATTCGCCAGCATCGCAACATAGCCAGATTGCGCGAGCCCGTCCTCGATGCCGCGAATGATCGGGGGAAAGACCGGGTCGGTGATGTCGGGCACCACCACGCCGATCGTGCGCGAACGGTTGGTCTTGAGAGAATAGGCCGCGAGATTTTGCCGGTAGCCCAGCCGACGGCTGGCTTTCCGGATTTCCGCCATGAGTTCGGGCGCGACCGGATGACCGCTGTCCGGATTGAGTGCGCGCGACACCGTCGAGACATGCACCCCGACCTCGCGCGCGAGATCCTTGAGGCCGACCCGTGCCGGTTTCCGTGGCTTCATTGGCTCATCCCCACGATGCACGGATCGCAGATACCGGCGGGATTACCGCCGATATCCACTTGATCCACGTGCTTTACGAGAGCGAGCCTCATCGTCCGATCGCACTACTTCTGGGCGTCGGCGAACGGAACGATCAGATCGCCGGCCCTGTACTCCTTCGGATACACCACGACCTGCCGCGACCAGTCGGTGAACTGGCTCATATCGCTTCCCGTGATACCCTTGAACTGCAGGCAGATGATGCGGGGAGTCTTCCACTCTCCGTCCGGCCCGAACGAAATCGGTCCGATCACCGTATCGAACGTGTTGGCGGCCAGGTATTTTGCCAGCGCCTCGTCATTCAGGGATTTGGTCTCGGTCACCGCCTTGGCGAGGATCTGCCCGGCGGCATAGGCGTAGGGCGGATAGGTGAAGCCGAGCGGATCGAGACCGAGATCCTTCGCCCGCTTCTGGTACTCCGCCATCATCTCCTTGGTGCCGGCAAATTGCAGGCTCGGAGCCGGAATGTAGAATTCGTTGCTGATGTAGCCGTTGATCATCGGCCCGAGCTGCTGCTTGATACCAGTCACCAGCAGCCCCAGCATGGCGCCGCCCATGATCCTGGGCTTGAACTGGATTTCATTGGCCGCACGAATGATTCCCGCGGTGTCGATCGGAAGCGTTGCCGCGAACACCACATCCGGATTGGCGGCCTGCATCGCGCGCACCGTCGAGCTAAATTCGGTGGTCGATGGCGGATAGGTGCGGTCGAATACGATCTCCATGCCGAGCTTCTTGGCATTGGCCCGCGCGCCGTCGAGCGCGTTGCGCGAATACTCGACGTCGGCCCCGATCAGCGCGACCCGCTTGGGCATCGGCTTCTGCTCGGCGGCGAGATCGAACACGCATTTCGAGTAATTCGCGGTGTCCGGACCCTGCGAATTCATCGAGAAATAGCGTGGATATTTGAACTCCTTGTTGGCGCCGAGACCGAAAATGCCGATCGTGGTCCGGTTGGCCTGCATGATGGCCGGCATCGCCGCCGCGATCACATTGGTGCTGTACGGGCCGATCAGGAGGTCGACCTTGTCGACGCTCATTAGCTTTGCATAAATGCCCGGCGCGTTCGCAGGATTGCCCTGATCGTCATAATAGACGAACTCGACCGGACGCCCCAGCAGACCGCCCTTGGCATTCACATCGCTCCGCCAGATCTCCAGGCCGGCGAGGACCTGCTTGCCGGCCGGCGAGGTCGGCCCTGTGGCACTAATGCTGAAACCGATGCGCAGCGGATCCGCCGCGTTTGCCTCGCGCGTCCCCGAACCGAGCGCAAGCGCGATGGAGAAGCCCGCAGCAACGGCTGCAAGGCGGCGATATGCCTGACGCATGATGTCCTCCCGTTTGACTTTATCTGTCTGGCCTTGTGAGCCTGGCCCTTGTGTCTGTAGCCTTGGCACGAACCTAGCGCGCGTGGCAAAACTTGGCAATCGTTTGCCGTGATGCTAGCAACCGCAACGACGGACTTGCAAAATGCTGCCGTCAATGCTGCTGCTTGCAGCGCAAATATTCCCGATCCGCGGCAACGGCGGACGGACAGGAGGAAAAGATATGTACAAGGCTTCGGCTGGCGTCATGCTGCCCACCTCGATCATCGGATCGCTGCCGCGGCCGACCTGGTACACAGCGACACTGGGCCCCACGCCCTTCCTCGAAGCGATGGTGAACTCGCGTTATCGCGAACAATATGAGGACGCGGTCTCCTGCTTCCTGCGTGCGCAGGAAATGGCCGGCCTCGACATCGTCACAGACGGTGACGCCCATTACGACGAAGAGGTCGGCGGCATGAGCTGGCAAAGCTATCCGCTGACCCACATGGCGGGCTTTTCCAAGGAAGCCTATCCGAGCGTCTACAAGGTAGGAGCCGTCGCCTATCCGCGCGGGCATATCCTGCACGATTTCCTTGAAGCGCGGGTGTTTCCGAAGATCGTCGGCCCGGTCGGACGTGGCAATCTGCAATACGCCGCGATGTGGAAGGTTGCGCAGCGGATGACCAATCGGCCGGTGAAATTCGGCACGATCCTGCCCGAACTGCTCGCGGCCTCCTGCGAGGACGATTATTACAAGGACCCGATCGAGCGCACCTGGGCGCTCAGCGATGCCCTCAATGAGGAACTGCACGATCTTGCCGACGCCGGCTGCCCCCTGCTGCAGATGGAAGAGCCGCAGATCCACATGGTGCCGGTCCGCGGCAAGGCATTCGGAAAACTCGACGTCAGCGACCTTGTCAAGGTCTTCAACAACACCGTGAAGGGATTGCGCGACAAGACCGAAATCTGGTGCCACACCTGTTGGGGCAACCCGTCCCAGCAGCGCATCTTCAAGGAGCCGCAGAGCTATCAGCCGACGCTCGAGGCCCTCAATGAAGTCGAAGCCGACGCACTGACGTTCGAGACCTGCTCGTCAGGAACCGGCGACCTCAAGGCCATCGGCGAAATCATCAAGGACAAGAAGGTCGTGATCGGGGTGATCGACCATCACACCTTGCAGATCGAGCGGCCCGACGAGGTTGCGGGGCTGATCCGCGAGGCGCTGAAGCACATTCCGGCCGAACGGCTGGTGATCTCGTCCGATTGCGGTATGGGCCGCGAGGGCATGGGCCGGCGGCACGCGGCCTACAAGATGGTCTCGATGGTGCTGGGCACCAACATCGTCCGCAAGGAGCTTGGCCTGCCGGAAGCGCAATGCCTCGCTGCGGAAGGCCGCTATTCGCTGACCATGGCCGATCGCTGAACGGGTCAGATCACGGCTGCGGCAACCTCACAACGGTACAAGGGCCAAAGCGTCCTTGTACCAATGCCACGTGCTGAGAAGACCGATCTGCAGGCTCGTGGTGGCCCGCCATCCGAGCCTTTCGTTCGCCGGCCTGGTATCGGCGGCGACTTCGTGCTCGTGCGGCCGGTCTGGAAGCGCGCCGAATGCCGGAGCAATGTGCTCGCCGCTGACCTCGACCAGCGTTTCCACCACAACCCGCTGCGATGTCAGCCGGCCGGTCCCGATATCGAACTCCTGCCCCTCGATTCCGGGCACGTCGATGGCGGCCATGCAGGCGTCGATCACATCGTCGATATAGATCCAGTCGCCTCGCGTCTTGCAACTGGTAAGCTGCGGCGGCCTTTTTCTGAACAGCGACGCCGCCACGGACGGCAGCAGCTTGTCCTGTGCCTGGCCGGGACCGTAGGTCATGAACGGCCGCAGCGTCACGACCGGCGTTCCGTACAGCTTGTAGAACATGCGACCGTAGACGGTGCCAACCCATTTCCCGGCCGCATACGGAGAGGCCGGAACGCAATCCGGATCGCTTGCAGCCGGTTCATTGCAGGACGCAAACAGGATGACCCGTTCGCAGCCGATCGTCGTCGCGTTCAGCAGAACGTTGACCGAGGCGGTCGCAAGGCTGTGGTAGGCCGGCAGAACGAGATCAATGTCCGGGGCGGCGCCCGATCGGCCCGACAGGTGAAATACGATATCCGGCTTTACCGCCAGAAACACTTTTTTCGCCTCGGCAGCGTCTGAAAGCTCGACCTGCCACCACCGGACCGGACCGGCGTCCTCATCCCGCCGTGAACGAGATGTGGCATGCACTTCAAAGCCGCTGTCGATCAGTCGGTTAACGAGATGCCGGCCGATGAATCCGGCTGCCCCCGTCACCAGGACCCTTCGATATCGCGTGTTGGTTGCCAAGTGCGCCTTCCCATCCACCAGTCTGCGCCTTCATCCACTTGGCGCTGGAAACACTATTCACACTTTCGCGAGACTATGGCCTGCGCGCTGGAACGTCCCAGATGACGCCCTCATCGCGCGAACAGGTCAGACGTTCACGGCAATTTATTCCTGACGCCCTCTGCACGGATCGACGATCCACGCTCATGATGCGCTCGGCAGCCTTATGGCCTTTGCCGGCGGGAGTCCGACCACCCCCCACGGGGCCTGTCAATTGGCTCCATTTCGTTTGGTAAATTTTAACGTTAGCCACGGTCGCAAACCGCGCTTGCGTCGAACGGACGGAGCATTGAAATGATCGCATCCGCGAATGCGAGAATTTTGGTCAACGCGTGTTGGACAATCGGATTTAGGATCGTGACGGCTGCAGAACACACCATTGGCGAGGAAATGCACGCTCTGGCGGGACGACTGTTTCCGATCTGCCGCAGCATCACCGGCGATGGCGTCCGCCAGACGCTCGATATCCTGTCAGAGTTCGCGCCGTTTCAACGGCATGAGCTTGCCACCGGCAGCACCGTGCTCGATTGGGAAATTCCCAATGAATGGGCAATTTCCGATGCTTATATCGCGGACAGTACCGGCCGCCGCCTCATAGACTTCAAGGCGTCCAATCTGCACGTCGTCAATTACAGCACGCCCATCCGCGCCACCCTGCCGCTCGACGAATTGAAGAAACACGCCTTCACACTGCCGGATCAGCCTGACCTCATTCCTTACCGGACATCGTATTACCAGCCGACCTGGGGCTTCTGCATGAGCCATCATCAATGGCTGGAGCTTGAACGTATCGGCGGCGAATTCGAGGTCGTGATCGACTCCCGCCTTGAGCCAGGCCATCTGACATGGGCGGAATACCTCCACCCCGGCGAGACAGACGACGAGATTCTGCTATCAACGCACGTCTGCCATCCCTCGCTCGCAAACGACAATTGCTCAGGCCTCGCGCTCCTCACGCTGTTTGCTCGCGAGTTGCGCCGACGGAAGACCCGGTACACCTACCGCATTCTCATCATGCCGGGCACCATCGGCGCGCTGACGTGGCTCGCGCTGAACGAGGAACAACTAGGCCGCATCAAGGCGGGCCTCGTCCTGTCCGGCGTCGGTGACGCGAGCAATCCGACCTACAAAAAAAGCCGGCGGGGCAATGCGATCGTGGATCGCGCTTTCGAGCACGTCTTCAAACACCTCGACGGCGGGTCCAAGGTGATCGACTTCTTCCCCTACGGCTATGACGAGCGCCAGTTTTGCTCGCCGGGCTTCGACCTGCCCGTCGGCATGTTCCAGAGGGCTCAGTTCGGCACCTATCCTGAGTATCACACATCAGCCGACAATCTGAGCTTCATCAGCGCAGACCGCCTCGCCGATTCCTACAAGACGATCCTCGACGCCCTCGACATCATCGAGCGCGATCGCGTCCTGCTCAATCTGAATCCGAAGGGCGAGCCGCAACTCGGCCGCAGGGGCATCTACGGCAAGATCGGCGGCACCGCCGACGCCTGGCGCAGCAACCTTGCGATGCTGTGGGTCCTTAACCTTTCCGACGGCAATCACTCCCTGCTCGAAATTGCAGAGCGTGCCGGGCTTCCGTTCAGCTCGATTCACGCCGCTGCGGGGCTGCTCGAGGAGGCCAATCTCGTCGCACCAATAGCGCAGGTTCAATCGATTGCGTCCGATTTACCTTGAGCACGCTTTAACCTTCGCGATCCGCCGACGGAACGCTAGTGTGCGGCCGCATGCTCGAGCCCAACAGCGGCTACGCAAGGAATAGTTAACATGTCTGGAGCCAGGCAAATCGCGCCGGCCAAATGCCGGCATTGTGGCGAGTCACTGCGGCACAGCGTCGTGGACCTCGGCGTCTCCCCCCTTTGTGAAAGTTTTGTTGCTCCCAATCACCTGAACCGCATGGAGCCATTTTATCCGCTCCACGTGCTCATCTGCAGCAGCTGCTATCTGGCCCAGTTGCAGGAATACGTCAGCCCCAAGGACATCTTCTCCGAATACGCCTATTTTTCATCGTATTCGTCCTCGTGGGTGGAGCATGCCAAACGCTATTGCATTGCCATCAAGGAGCGCTTGAACCTCGGGCCAGACAGCCTGGTCGTGGAGATCGCGAGCAACGACGGCTATTTGCTTCAGCATTTTTTACCGTTGGGCGTCCCGGTTCTCGGCGTCGAACCGGCCGCGAACGTCGCGAAGGTGGCTCGGGAAAAAGGAATTCCGACCCACGTCGGCTTCTTCGGCGTCAAACTCGCGCGCGAACTCGCCCAAACTCATCGGAAGGCCGATCTTATCGCTGCAAACAACGTGCTTGCGCATGTCCCCGACATCAATGATTTCGTGGCCGGTATCCAGGCGCTGCTGAAGCCGCAAGGCGTTGCGACCGTCGAGTTCCCGCATCTCGAAAAACTCATCGCCGAGAACCAGTTCGACACGATCTACCACGAGCATTTTTCATATCTTTCGGCATCGGTCGTGCAGCGCATCGCCCAGGCCTATGGGCTCAGGATCATCGATATCGAAGAACTGAGCACGCACGGCGGCTCTCTGCGCGTGTATATGGCGCATCAGGACTCGTCGCATCCGGTTAGCCACGCCGTGAATGCAATTCTCGAGCGCGAGAGCCGCAACGGATTGCAAACCCTCGATGCCTACGCCGCCTTTGCGGACAATGTGAAAAAGACCAAACGCGACCTGCTCGCCTTCCTGATCAAGGCGAAGGACGAAGGCAAGCGCATCGTCGGATACGGCGCGCCCGGAAAGGGCAATACCCTTCTGAATTACTGCGGGATCGGACCGGACTTCCTCGACTTCACCGTCGACCGCAATCCGTACAAGCACGGCCGCTACACGCCAGGCACGCATGTTCCCATTCTGCCGGTCGAGGAGATCGACCGCGCGCGGCCCGATCTCATCCTGATCCTGCCCTGGAACCTCAAGGATGAAATCGTCGGGCAGATGCGGCATGTCGGAGCGTGGGGCGCGAAGTTTGTGGTGCCGATTCCCACCGTGTCGGTGATCACGCCCTGACGGGGCGCCGCCTCTCCTGAGGCTTACGGGCGCAGCGAATGCACTGCGCCCAACGGCATGGCGTCATCCGGTGGCGCCGTTTCGCCGGCGCAGCATGTGCGCGCAGCGCAAGGTCAGAATCATTTCATCGTTCTGGTTCCAGCAGGGGTGATCCATCGTCACCACCCCACGATCCGGCTTGGACGTGGACACCCGCACATCGACCACCTCGGCGGCGGCGCGGATGGTGTCGCCCGGCCGCATCGGCTTCAGCCATTTCACGTGCTCCATGCCGGGCGAAGCAATCACAGACTCCGGCCATAGATTGAGATCGAAGAACAGCCGCATCGACAGGCTGAGGGTGTGAAACCCCGACGAGATCAAGCCGCCGAATGC
>JAEWHY010000591.1 GCA_023387555.1 Pseudomonadota bacterium | reverse complement strand
CTCTAGGGCCGTCCGTTTTCGCCTCAAAGCGGGCATGAGGCACCTAGACGGCGCTCGCCACGCCTTTCTTCAGAAGCGCCACCATGGCTTTCAGCGCCGCCTCGTCGACCATATCCGGCGGATGCGGGACGCGGTGGATCAGCCGATAGATATAACCCAGCTTGACCACGATCGCGGGCGCGATCACGAACGGATAGAGGTCGTTCAGCCCCATCGAGCGGTTGATAGCGTTGATCGCGAAGGTGAGCGGCAGCCAGGCCTCGATCAATTGATCGACGGTCGCATGATAGGGATCGAAATCGACCGGGGTCTCCAGCCCGGCTGCACTCGCCACCAGCGGCTGCGTCGAAATCCCGAAAGCACGCGCGGTCTCCAGCGTATCGACGATATGGAAGTAATGCGCCCAGGTCTCGGCGAAATCCTCCCACGGATGCGAGCTGGCATAGGCCGACACGTAATGCATCGCCCAGTCCGCGGGCGCGCCGTCTGCATGATGGCGGCGCAGCGCCTCGCCGTAATCGGCCCGCTCGTCGCCGAACACGGAGCGGAATTCATCGATCGAGGCCTCGTTATTGGCGAGCAGATCCCAGTAGTAATGCGCAATCTCGTGGCGGAAATGGCCGAGCAGCGTGCGATAGGGCTCCTGCATCGCGCCGCGCTGCCGCTCGCGTTCGGCGTCGTCGGCCTCCGCGAGATTGATGGTGATGGTGCCGTTGAGATGTCCGGTCATCACCGGTTCATGGGTCGGCGCGAGGAAATCAAAGGCAAGCCCCGCCGGATCTTCCAGCTTGGTCACATGCGGCAATTGCAGACGCAGCAGGCTGTAGAACAGCCGGTGCTTTGCGACCTCAAGCCGGCGCCACAGCACGAGATTGTTGCCGGCCGCCAGATCCGGAATGGTGCGATTGTGCCGGCACGCCAGACAGAAGTCCTGCGCGCTGTCGGCGCCGACCAGCCAGTTGCAGCTCTCGAACTGCGCATTGGCGCAGAAGCGGTAGAGCCGGTCGGGATCGGCGAGCGCACGCATTCCGCCGTCCGCAGGCTCGAGCGCCGTCATGCGGCTCAGCCGCGGCAGATAGCCAACGCGCCGGCCGCAGCTTCCGCAGGTCGCATTCTCGAAATGCAGCGGCTGTCCGCATCCCTGGCACGCAAACAGCCGCATCTTGGTCCTGCCTCGCTCGCGAACGATGGAAACGGCAGCCCGCGGTGAAAGTTCCTGATGCCCGACATGCAAGGCGTGGAGCGCCCTCTCCTGTCGGGTCAGTCCACCGGGATCACATCGACCTCGACATTCAGTTCATTTTCGCCGGATCCCACGAACACCCCGTAGACCGGCGAGACGTCGGCAAAGTCGCGCCCCACAGCGAGCGTGATGTGATCGGTGCCGGCCCGAATGGCATTGGTCGGATCGAACCCGACCCATCCGTTCTCCGGTCCGGTCCAGACCGAAACCCAGGCATGGGTGGCGTCCGCCCCCTGCAGCCGCGGCTTGCCGGGCGGTGGAATGGTCCGCAGGTAGCCGCTGACATAGGCCGCGGGCAGCCCCAGCCCGCGCAGGCCTCCGATCATGATCTGGGCGAAGTCCTGGCAGACCCCCGCCCGTTGGGCGAAGGCCTCTGCCACCGAGGTCGACACATGCGTCGCCTGCGGCTTGTAGGCAAAATCGCTGCGGATGCGCCTCATCAGGTCGGTGCAGGCGGCCACGATGCCGCGGCCCGGCATGAAGCTCTCCCGCGCATAGCGCGTGACGTCCCGCACGAGCGCGATCCGGGGACTGGCGAACAGAAAATGCGACGGCCCGGCAGCGCTGAGGTCGCGCCCGGACAGCGACACCTCGACGACCCGTTCCCAAGCCAGATCGGGTCCGTCCAGCGCCGGCCGGGGCGAGACCTCGACCCGCGCCGTGGACTTGATCGTCAGTTCGGTATGCGAGGTGTCGATGCTGACGAGATCGACGACATTGCCGAAAAAGTCGCGATGCGAGGTCGCATGGTCCGGCTCCGGGGTGATCCGGACCATATGCGCGAGACTGCGCTGCGTCAGCGTGCTGCGCGGCGTCAGACGCAAGGCGAGCGAGGCGGACGTGACCGTCGCCTCGTAGGAATAGGCGGTCAGGTGAGTGATATCGTAGATCACGCGATGCTGCTTATCCCTGCCCCGACCACGCCTTTCTGGCGGCGGAGGAAATAGCGCGCGGCCACCGCATCGGCAAAACCCGCGATGCGCTGCTCGAACGCAAGCACCACCGCGTGGTCAAGGTCCTGCGCCGTGGTGGTTTCGAGATCGGTGGCGAGCCGCGCCGCAAGCCGCTGCGGCTCTTCCGGCACGCCATCGAGGTGCAGCGCCGGCAGCGTGGCCATATGGCTGTTGATGGTCATGAACTGGAAAGCGACAGAGCGTGGATTATAGGGGTCGAGCAGTGCCATGTCGCGGACCGGGGCGAGCGCAATGCCGGTCATGTAGCGCGAGCGATAGGTGATCTGGCAGTCGATCAGATCGAGCATCACGTCGAGATCCTCGGCGGAGGCATCGTCGGACGCGAACATGCGCGCAAGCCGGCAGGTGTTGATGGCCCGTTCGATGCGCCGCCCGATTTCCAGGAACCGCCAGCCGGCATTGCGGTTCATGTTTTCCTGGCCGAGACCCGAGAGCGCCGACAGGATATTGAGCGCACGGTCGGCGGCATCGAGGACATCGGTCTCGCTGGCCAGGTCCCCCAGATCCGACAGAAGCTCGTCGAGCCGCCGCGCCAGCTTGGAAGCGTCCACCGAAATCCGCTCGCGGATGACCGATCCGGCATTGCGCGCCATGCGCACGCCGGACAATCCGGAGCCATAGGCGGTTTCGTCCGCGAGTGCGGTGCGGGCAATGACCAGCGTCGATGCGTCCGCCTGCTCCTCCGGCACGGCGCCCCAGGCGACGAGCTGACGCGTCAGCTTCTCGATGGTCGCCGGCACATTCCCCGGCGTGAAATCCATGTCGATCGCGCGCGCACACAGGCAACGCACCACCCGAAGCGTCGCCTCGGCGCGCTCGAGGTAACGCCCGTACCAGAACAGATTGTCGGCGGCGCGGCTCGGAATATTGCCGAGGATGCGCTGGATGTGGATGGCATCGCTCGCCGGCAGCAACGTCTCGGGCGGTACCGGCTTCGACGAGAGCACCCACACGTCGGCCGACTGCACACCCTCGCGCATGCTGATTGCGCGCGCATCCGACTGTGCCGAGATCCGGCAGAAGCCGCCGGGCATGATCTCCCAGCCTTGCGGGGTCGCGGCGGCAAACACCCGCAGCACGAACGGGCGCGGCACCAGATTGTCCCCGGCCCAGATCGGTGTGGTGGAGAGTTGCACCACTTCCTGCCCGACAAAGTCGATGCCGCGCTGCTCGATCGCCTCGCGCAAGGTAGACCGCGACTTCTCATCGAGGTCGGCCGGCAGGACCTGCATCGCGCCGTTCAGTTCCGGCAACCGGCCGCCGAAGGCGCCCGAGATCGCCATGCTTGAAAGATTGTCGAGCACCCGCCGCCGCGACGCCGGATCGCCGCACCACCAGGTGGCGATATTGGGCAGCGCAAGGTCCTCGCCGGTCAGATGGGAGGCAATCTGCGGCATCACGCTCATCAGCGCGCGCGTCTCCGCATAGCCCGCGCCCGGCATGTTGGAGACAACGGTGTCGCCATGGCGCAGCGCCGAAATCAGTCCCGGAATACCGAGCCGCGACTGTCCGTTCAGTTCGATCGGGTCGACATAATCGGAATCGACGAACCGCCAGATGACGTCGGCGCGCTTGAGACCCGCGATGGTCCGGACATGGGTCAAGCCATCATGGACCACGAGATCGTCGCCTTCCAGCAGCAGGAAACCGAGATAGCGTGCGAGATAGGCCTGCTCGAAATAGGTCTGGCTGTAGGGTCCCGGCGTCAGGAGGCAGATGCGAGGCTCGGAGCGCTCGGCGGCATCGGCCAGCATCGAGCGGAAAGCGCGGAAGAACGGAGCGAGGCGGCGAACGTTCATGCGGCGATAGCCGGTCGGCAGCGCGCGCGACATCACCAGCCGGTTCTCCAGCGCATAGCCCGCGCCCGACGGCGCCTGCGCGCGGTCGCCGAGCACCCACCAGCGGCCATCCGGGCCGCGGCCGAGATCGACCGCGTAGAGATGCAGCCAGCGCCCGCCGGGCGGCTCGACGCCGACGAGCGGTCGCATGAAATCATTCGAGCCGGACACCAGCGCCGCCGGCAGGACGCCGTCCTTCACCAGACGGCCCTCGCCGTAGACATCCGCGAGCAGCGCTTCGACCACGCGGGCGCGCTGCGTGACGCCGGCGGCGATCGCGGCCCATTCCTCCTCCTCGATCAGCAGCGGCAACCGGCTCATCGGCCAGGTGCGCTCGCGGGCCTCGCCGTGCACGCGATACGACACCCCGATGTCCTGAAGGTGCCGGTCGACCGCAGCCAGCGACTGCTCGTCGGAGGAGAGCTGATGCAGGAAATTCAGCCACGCGCGCCGTGGCCGGCCGTCCGGCCCGATCAATTCGTCGGGCACGCCGGGAAGCGGCACGTAATCGTCGTACCAGGCCGGGCGCGGCTTTTCGGCCGAAGCCGCTTTCTGCATCGTTCAGTCCATCGCTTTCGTGACGCCGATGTGACGTCGTACAGCGGCTGCTGCGAACTCGTAAAGCAACTTCAAACGACAAGCGGCTTTAAGCTTCATCAGCTAGCTGGCGCGCCGCACACTGCGACGCAGGTCGAGCGTCAGCGGGAATTCGCTCGCGGGCTCTTCCGGCGGCAACTCGACGATTCCCGCAGTATGGCCGTGATCCTGGAATCGCGCCAGTCGTCGCGCCTCCGCCTCGTAGGAATTCACCGGAAAGGTCTCGTAGTTGCGGCCGCCGGGATGCGCGACATGGTACACGCATCCGCCCAGCGAGCGCCTGTTCCAGGCATCGATGATGTCGAAGGTCAGCGGCGCATGCACCGGTATTGTCGGATGCAGCCCCGACACCGGCTGCCACGCCTTGAAGCGGACGCCGGCGACGGCCTCGCTCAATGCGCCGGTCGATGCCATGGGCATCCGCCGGCGGTTGCAGGCGATGACATGACGTTCGGGCACGAAACCGGTCACCTTTACCTGCAGGCGCTCGACGGACGAATCGACGAATCGAACCGTACCGCCGGCCGCGCTTTCCTCCGCGAGCACGTGCCAGGGCTCCAGCGCCTGACGCAGTTCGAGCGTCACGCCGGCATATTCGACCGCACCGTAGAACGGGAAGCGAAACTCCCACTGCGCCTTGAACCACTCCGGATCGAACCGATAGCCGGCACGCTCGAGATCGGCGAGCACGC
>JAEWHY010000576.1 GCA_023387555.1 Pseudomonadota bacterium | reverse complement strand
CTCATCGCCCTGACCCGCAACGGGGATGTGTCATCATGCCGTGTACGAAATGTTGCGCGCTTTCCATGATGTAATTCATGGATCCAGAAGATTTGCGCCTGTCCGCCGAACGATCAAAGCTGGCGTAGGTCGCTACTACCGAGTGAGTACTCCGATTTCATACAGGTGTTCACTCCTTGTAGTGCTTCAACGATCCGCCGTTGCGTCTCAAATTGACCGAAATGGGGGAATAAATGGCAGGACAGGCGGAGACCATTGATGTCGTCCCAACCCGAAGGCGCCTCTGTTACGCCCCAACTTTCCTCAGCCGAGTTGCAAGCGATCGCGGAGCGCATCAGGTCGCTACGCAAGCGCGCCACCGAGCACGCGATCGAGATCGGTCATGAATTGATCGGTGTGAAAGCGCACCTGCCGCACGGAGAGTTTGTCAAATGGGTCGAAGCGCACTGCGGGTTCAAAATCCGGATGGCGCAGGATCTCATGAAGCTCGCCCGCGAGGCAGCGGCCAATCCCAACCTGGCAGCGATCATGACGCCGTCTACGTTGCGGGTTTACGTATCGAACCGCACGCGACCTGCGGTGCGAGATCTTGTGAACGCGCGGGCGGTGGATGGTCAGCGGTTGTCCCGCAAAGAGTTGCTCACCGCCATCGCCGATACGCAAACCCAGCGCGCTTCCACAAGGACCCAGACGGAAGTCAAATCCAGTCTTAAGCAAGCCGCGAAAGCAGATCTGCTGACAGCCGGTGATATCGGCGTTGAAGCCGAACTTGAAAAGTCGAGAAGGGTCGCGCAACTCCTGTTGCGTCGGCTGCGCGGTGCCGACGTCGAGCTGATCATGGATGGGATGACCTGGGGCGTCTGGAATCGCGTGCTGGTGTGGCTGCGCGCGGATCCTAACGCGTCGTCGAAAGCGGGCCCGACAGGGCCGGGCCATGAATCCCGTGCTGCCTGAAGTCTCTACACCGTCGGTATCGACACGGTCAGATCGGAGGTCCCTATGAAAGTCGTTCTCTTTTGTGGCGGCGCCGGAATGAGATTGCGCGGCTATTTCGACGACATTCCAAAGCCGATGGTATGCATTGGTACACGGCCGATCCTGTGGCATCTGATGAAGTATTATGCCCACTTCGGGCATAAGGATTTCGTGCTGTGCCTCGGCTACAAGGGCGATGTCATCAAGGATTATTTCCTGAATTACGATGAGTCGAAGTCAAACGACTTCATCTGGTCGAACGGCGGCAAGAAAATTGAATTCCTGAACCGGGACAGTGACGACTGGAGAATCACCTTCGTCGAGACGGGAGCGAATGCGCTGATCGGCGAGCGGCTCAAAGCGGTTGAGCCGCATGTTCGTAACGAGGAAATGTTTCTTGCCAACTACAGCGACGGGCTGAGTGACGTCAATGTCAACGTCATGATTGATGCCCTGCGTGCAACGGACGCGGTTGGATCTCTGCTGCTGGTGCAGCCAACGGCAAGCTTTGACATCGTCCGTACGTCGGCGACTGGCACGGTCAGCGAGATATCCGCGCTGAGCGATTCGGACATATGGATCAACGGCGGATTCTTCGTTCTCAGGGGCGAGATTTTCCAGTTCATGAATGACGGTGAAGAACTGGTCAGACAGCCGTTCGAACGTCTGATCAAGCGTGGCGCATTACTTGCCCACAAATGTACCGGATTCTGGCAATGCATGGACACATTCAAGGACAAGCAGCGCCTGGAAGAACTCAATCATGAGAAGCGGCCGCCGTGGAAGGTTTGGAGCGATACCGCAGTCTCGGCGCCACTCGCGCCGCTGGCGAATGTGGCGTGAGCGTGCGTGGGCTTGGTGTGAAAAGTTCGTGCCGCTTACGTCGTGTGCATGAGTGAATGCGGCGATTGGCCGCTCCAATGCCTTATAGGTGCGAAGTCTGGTGTCGTGAGCGTCGGGGCGGAAGGTGATGGGCATCTCGCGTCAGCCGTTGGTTAGTGTGGTCACGCCGGTTCATAACGGCGCGCCCTACCTTCGTGAGTGCATTGAAAGCGTCTTGCATCAAACCTATCGCCACTGGGAGTACATCATCGCGGATAACGCCAGCGATGACGATACGCTGCGCATAGCCGAAGAATACGCCCGCATTGACCCTAGGATTGAAGTCTATCGCAGCGACGTATTTCTGCCGATCATCGCAAATCACAACCGCGCTCTCGAACTGATCTCGCAGCAATCCTTTCTTTGCAAGATCGTCTCGGCAGACGACCGGATCATGCCCGAGTGCCTTCGCCGGATGGTGGACCTGTTCGAGAGAAATCCTTCCGTGGGCATTGCCGGCTCGTATCAGATGGTTGGAGGCGACGGACGTTGGCGGTTGCGTAACGAGGGGCTGCCCGGATTCAAATCCGTATTCTCCGGGCGCGAGATCGGCCGCGCTCATCTGCTCGGTCAAGTCAACGTCCTTGGAAATCCGACCTCAAGTTGCTATCGCTCCGACCTTGTGAGGGAGGGGCATTCGTTTTTCCCGAACGATACCTCAGAGGCGGACGTCAGCGCCTGCCTTGCCCAGCTTCGGACGTGCGACTTCGGCTTTGTGCACCAGGTGCTTTCGTTTGAGCGGTGCCATGATGCGAGGCAAACCAATACAGCGCTTGCGACCAATGCCTATATTTCGGCGGCAATCAGCGATTGCATGGTCTATGGCACGTCGTTCCTTACAAGGGACGAGCAGGACGCGCGCGTTTCAGAGTTGCTGAGCGAATATTATCGTTATCTGTCATTCGGCGCCCTCAAGTTCCGCTACAGGTCGTTCTGGCGTCATCACAAGCAGCGGCTGACGGATATCGGACACTCCCTGGACCGGATCCGGCTGACAAAGGAGGTCGCGTTTACGATTGCGGACCTGGCCCTCAATCCGAAGGCGACGCTCCGACTGCTGCACGAGCGCGCGCGAACGCGCCGTTTCGTTAAAGCCTGAGCGTCGCCAGATGCGAGTTGTTTCCCGGCTCGACCTACCGTTCGCGGAGACTTTCGTGCTTGTAGCGCATCAGGGGCGAGAACAAATAACTGATGATCCGGCGCGTTCCGGTCTTGATCTCGACCGTGACGGCCATTCCCGGCCCGAGCCGCACCTTCTTGTCCTCGATCTGCATCTGATTGCGATCGACAGAAATGCGCGCAGCATAGATCAATTCCTGCCCCCGGGGTTCGCTGCTGGTCGATTCAGAGCCGCGGGCGCTCTCGTTTGTCCTGTCGTTGGGCTTATCCCGCGTGATGGCATCCCGGGACACGCTGAGCACCGAGCCTTTAAGAAGGCCGTAACGGGTGAAGTTGAAGGTATCGATCTTGATCGCAACCTCCTGTCCGGGCTCAACGAAGCCGATATCGCGGTTTGATACCATGGCATCGATTTCGAGCTGGCCTTCGGCGGGAACGACGATCATGAGCGGTTGCGCGGCGGTGACCACGCCGCCAACGGTGTGAACGGCGAGTTGCTGCACCACGCCGTCGACCGGTGCCTTGAGCGTCTGCATATTGCTGCGCGTTTCGGCTTTGACGACTTCCTGTGAAAGCGCGGCGACTTTCTGCTCGGCCTTTTCCAGTTCTTCATACAGCGCGCGCTCATATTCCGCTGCCGTTCGGGCGCGCATTTCCTGCAGAGCGCCAATTGCCGCATCCGCTTCGTTGAAGCGGCTCTGCTGCACCATGATTTCCTGCTGGTGGCTTACCAGTTCCTGCAGGTCGGAGAGGTAGGTCAGCTTTGACCCGAGTTGCTTGTCGAAAAGTTGCTTGCGAACTTCAACGCGCTGGCCGAGCGGCTCCAGGGCAGTCTTGAGCTTCTCGATCGAGGCCTGAATGGTCGCACGTTCCGCGCGCCTTTGCGCGACCTGCCCATCGATGGTCGCAAGCTTCGCCTTCTGTTCGCTGGTCTGGCTGACCAGGAATTTCCGGTGCATCTGGACCAGATCCTTCGGAAAGTCGCCAGGGGCGGAGAAGGAAGTGAGAGGATTGTCGGTGCTGGCCAGGGCGGCGCGCAGGCGGGCGACAGTCAGCTGTGCTCCGATGAGGTCACGCTTCGACTGGTCGAGCGTTGCGTTGTTGACGGTCGGGTCAAGCTCGACCAGGACATCGCCGGCTTTGACGGCCTGGCCATCGCGCACGTGAATGGCGCGTACGACGCCGATTTCCAGAGGCTGAATGGTCTTGGTGCGATCGCTTGGTATGATCTTGCCCGGTGCGACCGCGACGATGTCGACCGTCCCGAACGAGGACCACCCGAGCGCGAAGAGAAAGACGGCGATGATGCTGAAGGCGATCGCGCGCCCGATCGGCGAAGGCGGTGCCTCGACGATCTCGAGCGCTGCAGGCAGAAAAGCGATCTCATCGGCGCGCCGACGCGATTCAATTCGCGGAAGCGCCAATGCGCGTCCGATTTCGCCGGTGCGCTGTACGATGCCTTTTACCTTTTCTCCCGAAGCTGAAGGCTCGCTCCGTGCAAATGTGCGGGCCATAAGGCGGCGGAAGCGACCCGCGATGCTGAGCGGGTTGAGTAGCGTCTTCAGCTCGGTCCGCTTCCGGATTGTGAGCAGCCGGCCGTCCCATTGCGCTTCGAAATCGGCGCGGGACATGGCGGCCGGACGCGCGGCACCCGGGAACAGTACGATGACCTTGTCCTGCTCATGCTTGCCGATCAGCAGATAGCCGCCGCTTTTCAGCGCCGCGATTGCCGGCAAAGGTGTGGAGCCAATGCCGGACCAGTCGGGACTGGACGTCTGGCTCTTCAGGCCCAAAACCTTGGCGCAACGGAGCATCTCCGGAAAGCCCACAGGGGCATTTCCGACCGCGCTGCGCAGCTTTGGCAGGCTCACATCGATTTTGGCCAGTCGCAACAACAGGCCAAGGACGATCAGTCCGGGATCATTGGTGGTGTTTGTCGTTTCGGTCTCTGTTTGCATGGCGTCCCCCAGTTGCATCAACACGCGCTCACGCAAGACATATTGATTCAATCATGGATGATGTCGTTCCCCGTGGTGCATGAAGCAAAGCTTTGCAACGTCCGCAGTGCTAATCGGCGAATTCCTCTTGCCGCACCTTCTTCCGGTTCTCGGAGCCGGTCGGTTCGGCGATCAGAGGAGAGTCCGCGAAGTCTTCGGATTCGTCTGTCTGGAAGCCTGCCTGGATGCGATACAGGTTTGCATATCGTCCCCCCGCCTTCATGAGCTCGTCGTGTGTCCCGTCCTCGACAATCCGCCCGCGCTCGACGGTGACGATGCGGTCGGCGATGCGCAGCGCAGACAGCCGGTGGGCGATGATCAAAACAGTCCGGCCCTGGCAGATCTCCTCCATATTGTTCTGGATGATGCGCTCGCTCTCGTAGTCGAGCGCGCTCGTGGCTTCGTCGAATATGAGAATGCGGGGGTTGGAGATGAGCGCGCGGGCGATCGCGATCCGCTGCCGCTGCCCGCCCGAAAGGCTGCTGCCGCGTTCGCCGACGACGGTGTCGTATCCTTCCGGCAGCTTCAGGATGAATTCATCCGCTCCCGCCAGACGAGCTGCCGCAACAACACGTTCGGTCGGCATGGCTGGATCGGCCATTGCGATATTGTCGCGAACCGAACCGGTGAAGAGGACGTTGTCCTGCAGCACCACACCGATCTGGCGGCGCAGCCACGCGGGATCGACCTGCCCGGCATCGACGCCGTCGACCAGGACGCGGCCGTGTTCCGGCACATAGAGGCGCTGAACAAG
>JAEWHY010000442.1 GCA_023387555.1 Pseudomonadota bacterium | reverse complement strand
ATCGCCAAGCTGATCTTCTTCGCCCCCGGCGCGCTGGCGACGGTGCCGCTGTCGGTGCGGCTGGTCGCCATCGCGGCAGGATTTGCAAGCTTTGCGATGTTCCGGCGCTCGATCTTTATCGGCGTCGCGGTCGGGGAGGTGGTCCTGATCCTCGGCGCGCTGCTGTTTGCGAAGCTGTAGCGCTCAGGCGGACTGCATCGCGGCGGCAAGCCTTTTCGCCTGATCGGCCAGCACCTCCGGTTTCTCCTTGTGGCTCGCCGGCGGCTTCAGCGCGACCCCTTCCTTGCGCGGGATCACATGGACGTGCAGGTGAAAGACCACCTGGCCGCCCGCATTCTCGTTGAATTGCTGCACGGTCACGCCGTCGGCCGCGAAGACCTGCATGCCGGCCCGCGCGACCCGCTGCGCAATCTGCGCCACATGCGCCAGATCGTCGGGGGCGACGTCGAGGATATTGCGGGCCGGGCTTTTCGGAATCACCAGCGCGTGGCCCTCGGCGCGCGGCATGATGTCGAGGAAAACCAGCGAGAGGTCGTCCTCGTAGACCTTGTGGCAGGGCAGTTCGCCACGGATGATTTTCGCGAAAATGTTGTTCGGGTCGTAAGCCGGCATTGTCATCACTCCAGTTCCGCAGTCTTGCGGAAAGGGCTCATGGCTTCAAGCTCGCGGCCCGCCGCATCCACATAGGCCCGCTCGCGCTTGAGATAATCGCCGATCGCCCGCCGCAGCGCCGGATCGGCAATATAGTGCGAGGAATAGGTGGTCACCGGCACATAGCCGCGCGCGAGCTTGTGCTCGCCCTGGGCGCCGGCTTCCACGGTGGCCAGCCGGTTGGCGATGGCGAAGTCGATCGCCTGGTAATAGCACAGCTCGAAATGCAGAAACGGGTGATGCTCGATCGCGCCCCAGTGCCGGCCGAACAGGGCATCCGCGCCGATGAAGTTGATCGCACCGGCAATGTAGCGGCCGTTGCGCCTCGCCATCACCAGCAGGATCCGCTCGGCCATGGATTCGCCGATCAGCGAAAAGAACGCGCGGGTGAGGTAGGGGCGTCCCCATTTGCGCGAGCCGGTATCCATGTAGAAGGCGAAGAAATCGTCCCACACCGCTTCGGTGAGGTCGCGCCCGGTGAGCGGATGGATGGTGATGCCGCTGTCCAGCGCCTCTCGCCGTTCGCGCCGGATCGCCTTGCGCTTCCGCGACGCCAGCGCCGTCAGGAAATCCTCGAAGCTGCCATAGCCGTCGTTGCGCCAATGAAATTGCTGGTCGGTGCGCTTCAGGAAGCCCTTCGCGCCCAGCCGATCCCAGTCCGGCTTGGGCTGGAAGGTGACATGGATCGAGGAGGCCTGCCGGCGCTCGCACAATGTCACGAGCCCGGCCGCGAGCGCGTCTTTCACGGCGTCCGCATAAGGGGTCGGCTTCACCAGCAGGCGCGGGCCGGTCGCCGGCGTGAACGGCACCGAAACCTGCATCTTGGGATAATAGCTGCCACCCGCGTGCTCGTAGGCCTCGGCCCAGCCGTGGTCGAACACGTATTCGCCGCGCGAATGCGATTTGAGATAGCAGGGGACCGCCCCAATAATTTCGCCATCGGCGGTCTCGGCCAGGAGGTGCTGAGCCGCCCAGCCGGTGCGCGGGGTCGCCGATCCGGATCGCTCCAGCGCCGACAGGAAAGCATGCGATACGAACGGGTTGCCGGCCCATCCCGGCGCGTTCTGTAGCGGCTCGCATTCTGGATGAGGCCGTTCATCCGGCCTTTGAACGGGACTGGCTCCGGCGCATGCGTCCCAGGCTTCGGCGGCGACTTCGCCGAGGCTGGCGACAACCCTCAACTGGAGTTCGAGGGGGCGTTCGGCGGATGGGGCAAGAGCTTCAGGCATACTGCGAAAAAGCTTAACCCGATTTTATGGCCGAAATCCTTCGAAAATCATCTGATCGGCCCAGCGCTGGGCGCGGAGCCGCTCTGCTTCGGTCCGAATGGTCCAGGTCAGGAGCGGCAGGCCGAATCCCCATCGGCCGAGAAGTGGCCAGACCGAGGTGAGGTCGCGAACCGACCAGGCGAGAAAATGCGGGCGGGCACGCATGGCGTCGAGGGCATAGCGGATGCTGTTGCCGCTCCGCACCTCGGGGTCGGGCCGGCTCTGCGCAACCAGCCCACGCGGCAGGCCCGGCGCCGCCACCTGCAGGCCGCCAATGACGGCCGGATCGAACGACATCGCCGCCACCGGGCCGGCATAGCCCTGGACCACTGCGGCGACGCGCTTGGCGAGCCGCATGTCGCCGGTGAAACGGCTTTTCACCTCGAGGATCAGGGGCACCCGTCCGGCGACAAGGTCGCACAGGTCTCCAAGTGTCAGCATCCGGTCGGATGTGCCCTTGAAGTCGATCGTTTTCAGTTCTGTGACATTGAGCGAGCCAAGCTCACCGTGCTGAGCGGTCAGCCGTTCCAGCGTGTCGTCATGGAAGACCATGGCCTCGCCGTCGGCCGACATTTGCAGATCGCACTCGATGGCATAGCGGCCGGCGATTGCTGCCGCAAAGGCGGAGGCCGAATTCTCGATGACGCCGCTTGCGGCGTCATGCAGGCCGCGATGGGCCACCGGTCGCGCGGTCAGCCAGTCGAGGCCGGCCATGGCGCTGCCGTCAGGCGACCTCGAACATGCCCTCGACTTCGACCGCCGCATCGAGCGGGAGAACCGAGACGCCGATCGTCGAACGCGCGTGACGTCCCTTTTCGGCGAAGGCCGTCACCATCAGGTCGGAGGCGCCGTTCATGACCTTCGGTCCGTCGAGGAAGGCCGGAACCGAACTGATGAATCCGCCAAGCCGCACCACCCGGGTGACCTTGTTGAGATCGCCCAGTGCGGCCTTGACCTGCGCCAGCACATTGATGGCGCAGGCGCGCGCCGCCTTCTGACCGTCCTCGATCGAGACATCGGCGCCCAGCTTGCCCTTGGCCACCAGCTTGCCTTCGGCATCGAGGCAGAGCTGTCCCGACACGACCAGCAGATTGCCGGTCCGCACGAAACCGACATAATTGGCGATCGGAGTGGCCGGCGTCGGCAAGACGATCCCGAGATCGTTGAGCTTCTTCTCGACAGTACCAGCCATATCAACCTCCTACGCGCGTGCGCCTCACAATGGACGCATTCTCTTCGCCGATTGGTGCGGCCTTCGCAAGAGGTCTGGTGCAAAGAGGCTTGGCGCAAGAGGTCTGGCACAGGTGGTCTGGTTGCGGCGGGCCATGATCGATTTTATCTTTGGGCGCACGAGGATTCGAACGCGATGGGCGACGCCCGTTTTTTGAGCGCAATCGTGATGCTGGCGGCGTCCGCCACTATTGGCGTCGCGGCGCCTGCACAAAAATTGGATGGGGTCGAACTGGCCTCGCATCGCGCGGTCTATGATTTGAAGCTCGCATCGGCGCGCGGCAATCGTCCCGTCGAGGCGGTGCGCGGGCGCATCCTCTACGATTTCTCCGGCAGCGAATGCGAAGGTTATGCGCTGCAGTTCCGTCAGGTCTCCGAGATCGACGCGGGCGAGGGGGTGCGCATGATGACCGATATGCGCGCCACGACCTGGGAAGATGCGGCAGCCAAGACCTTCCGCTTCAATTCGGAGAATTTCGTCGACCAGAACGCGAAGAGCGCCGTCGACGGTCGCGCCGAGCGCAAACCCGCTCAGGTCGATGTGACGCTGAAAAAGCCGGTGTCGAAGACCTTCGCGATCGACGCAGCGGCTTTCTTCCCTACCGACCACATGCGGCGTGTCATCGTCGCGGCGCGGGAGGGGAAGACCCTGCTGCAGGGGCCGGTCT
>JAEWHY010000493.1 GCA_023387555.1 Pseudomonadota bacterium | reverse complement strand
ATGGCGCCTTCGACGGCGCGGCGCTGCTGATCTCGGTGCCCAAGGGCCAGACCCTGGCCGCCATCGTCGATGCGCTGGTCAAGGCCGGCGCCAGCGTGCGCTCCACCGCCCTCGTCGGCAGCCATGCGACCCGCTATACGCTCTCCGAGGCCGGCGACCGGCAACGATCGGCACCGGTTTTGCGTCCGGGCGCGCGCTAACCTATGACAGGGCGCCTGGTCTTTCCGGCGAAGCCAGACTTCGCCCGGATCATGCGCGGAGGCCGTTTGCCGCCGCCTGCCAATTCCCGATCGTCCACCTGTTGAGGTTTATGGAATGACCGCAGCCACGCGTCCGCAGCCGCGCCCCGGCGTCATGGACATCGCCGCCTATGTGCCCGGCAAGTCGTCGGCACCGGGCGCCGACAAGATTTACAAGCTGTCCTCGAACGAGAGCCCGCTCGGCGCGAGCCCGAAGGCGATCGATGCCTACAAGTCCGTCGCCCATGACCTGCAGGATTATCCGGACGGGTCAGCGACCGCCTTGCGCGAAGCCATCGGCCACGCGATGGGCCTCGATCCCGACCGCATCATCTGCGGCGCCGGTTCGGACGACCTCATCAACCTGATCGCGCGCTGCTATCTGCAGGACGGCGACGAGGCGATCCACACCGCGCATGGCTTCCTGATGTACCCGATCGCCACGCTCGGCGCCGGTGCCAAGCCCGTGGTCGCGCCGGAGAAGAATCTCACCGCCGATGTCGATTCCATTCTGAAAGCGGTGACGCCGAAGACCAAGCTGGTGTTCCTCGCCAATCCGAACAACCCGACCGGCACCTATCTCCCGTTCGACGAGGTGAAGCGGCTGCATGCGGAATTGCCGCGGCATGTCCTGCTGGTCCTCGACGCCGCCTATGCGGAATTCGTGAGGCGGAACGATTACGAGGCCGGGATCGAACTGGTCGCGACCTCCGAGAACGTCGTGATGCTGCGCACCTTCTCCAAGATCCACGGCCTTGCGGCGCTCCGCCTCGGATGGATCTACGGACCGGCGCATGTCATCGACGCGCTCAACCGTATCCGCGGACCGTTCAACGTCAGCGCCCCGGCGATCGCCGCCGGCATCGCCTCGATCAACGACGCCGCGCATATCGAGAAGGCGCGCGCCCATAACGAACAATGGCTGCCCTGGCTGACCACCGAACTCGAAAAGCTCGGGATCAAGGTGACGCCAAGCGTCGGCAACTTCATTCTGCTGCATTTCCCGGAAACACCGGGCAAGACCGCAGCCGACGCCGATCAGCTTCTGACCTCGCGCGGTATCATCATGCGCGCGGTTCGGGCCTACAAGTTGCCGAATTGCCTGCGCATGACGGTCGGCTCGGAAGAAGCCAACCGGCTGACGGTGAAGACGCTTGCCGAGTTCATGGGCAAATGACGGTAGGGCCGCGCACCCCTTTCTTTCCCTCCCCCCGCGAAGCGGTGGGGAGGGTCGGTTCGCATCGTATCGGCGAGGCGAACCGGGGTGGGGGGCATGCGCTGCCTCAAATGCTGCGCTCTGATTTCTTGATCCTTCCCCCCACCCCCGACCCCTCCCCACCGCTTCGGGGGGGGAGGGGAGCAGACCGCGTTTGCGGGACGCTCTGATGACAACTGAACCCACCATCTCCCGCCTTGCGGTGATCGGCGCCGGCCTGATCGGCGGTTCGGTCGCGCGCGCGGCGAAGGCCGCCGATGCGGCAAGGACCGTGGTGGTGACGGATGCGTCGCCCGAAGCGCGCCAGCGGGTGCGCGAGATCGGGACAAGCTTTGCCGATGTCGTTGCGGACAGCAACGCGGACGCGGTGAAGGATGCCGACCTGGTCGTGATCGCGGTGCCAGTCGGCGCCTGCGGCACGGTGGCGAAAGAGATCGCGGGCCATCTCAAACCGGGCGCAATCCTGTCCGATGTCGGCTCGGTGAAGGCGTCGGTGGCGCGTGACATGGCGCCGTTCGTGCCGGAGGGCGTGCATTTCATCCCCGCGCATCCGGTGGCCGGCACCGAAAATTCCGGGCCCGATGCGGGCTTTGCGGAATTGTTCGTCAACCGCTGGTGCATTCTGACGCCGGTCGAAGGCACCGATCCGGCCGCAACCGAAACACTGAAGGCCTTCTGGGAAAGGCTCGGCGCCAAGGTCGAGACCATGACGCCGGAGCACCATGACCTTGTGCTCGCGATCACCAGCCATCTGCCGCATCTGATCGCCTACACCATCGTCGGCACCGCCGACGAATTAGGCGACGTCACCGAATCCGAAGTGTTGAAATTCTCGGCAGGCGGCTTCCGCGATTTCACCCGCATCGCGGCGTCCGACCCCACCATGTGGCGCGACGTGTTCCTGCACAACAAGGATGCGGTGCTGGAAATGCTCGGCACCTTCATGGAGGATCTGACCAGGCTGACGCGCGCGATGCGGCGCGGCGACGGCGACGCGCTGTTCGATCACTTCACGCGGACGCGCGCGATCCGGCGCGGCATCGTCAATATCGGCCAGGATTCGGCAGCACCAGATTTCGGCCGCACGCATGCGCCGCTTCCGATCGCTCCGATCGCGCGGCCCTATGCGTCGGATGATGATTGAGTTCGTCATTCCGGGGCGTCGCGAAGCGACGAACCCGGAATCCACAACCGCAAGCACCGAATCCGCCGCCCTGGATTCCGGGTTCACGCGCGTCGCGCGTGCCCCGGAATGACGCATCAGAACAGCGACGGCGTCTGCCCGATCTTGAGCGGGCCGAGCGTCGCGAACCCGTCCTTGAAGCGCAGCGGAATCCGCGTGGCACGGCGGCCTTCCAGCTCCACCTGCTCGCCGAGCAGCGACACCGCACCCGACACCGCGCCAGGCGCCATCTGATCCAGCAGGCTGAGCGCTGCGCCGAGCCGCTGGCTGCGGCTGTTGCCCTGCCGAGCCAGCGCCTCGAGGCCAAGCGCCGGCAGAATCTTCTCGACACCGGCCGCGGTCACCATCAGTTCTCCTTCGAGGAAGCCCTGCTTGGTCAGCTTCAGCTGGCCGTTGGCAACGGCGAGCACATCGCCCTGCTTGAGCCGCGCGTTGCGCACTTCGATCCGGCCGTCGGCCTGCTGGATTTCCCTGAACCGCTCGGCCCAGGACTTGGGCTGGAAATTGCGCAAGCCGACCAGCCGGGTGTCGGCATCGAAGTCGAACGGCTTTGCCGCCAGCGGATGAAACGACGGCGCGGTCGCGCCCTTGAGCGAGCCGGCGACGTCGATCACCGGATTGTCGCGCACCGTGCCGGACGCCAGCCGGCCGTGCAGTTGGCCCTTGTTGGCAGTCAGCAAGCGCTCGGGCTTGTCGGCTCCGGCGCGGTCGATCGTGAGCTTGTCGGTCGCGAGCGAGACACGCTGCGGATTGCGCGGCGTGCCGCGCAGGCTGACCTGGGCGAGCGACCAGTTCGCGCTCAGCTTCGGCGCCTGCCCCGGATCGGCAACGGTCAGCGGGCCATCGACCTCGGCGACCACCAGCGTCGGCTGGTAGACCTGGACGGCGGCGAGGATGTTGCCGGTCGTCAGCGTCACCGGCGGCCGCGTCTTCTCGAACGCGGCCGTCGCGTGATCGCAGTGGAACTCGATCCGGAACGGAAAGCCGCCGAGCGACTGCGATGCACAGGTATAGACCCGGCCGCCCCGCGCCTCGCGATCCATCCAGCCCGCGATGGTGTCGCGGGCCCGGTCTGCCGCGTAGAACCAGAATGCACTCCATCCCGCCGCGAGGATCAGGACCACGAACACGGGAATGAGCCAGCCGATTGAACGGCGGCGCGGTTGGGCCTGATAATGGTCGTCCATGGGAGTCATCCTTTAGGCCCCTTATAGGCCGTCAAAGGGATGGTGGAATACGGCGTTTCGATGTTTCTGCCGCGCGTGCTAATGCCTATTTCGCCAACGCAATGAAGCTCGCAATCGACCAGATCCCCGAAGATTTATGGGTGTTCGGCTACGGCTCGCTGCTGTGGCGGCCGGGCTTTCCGTTTGTCGAGAAGCTACCCGCCCGGGTGACCGGCCTGCACCGCTCGCTGTGTGTGTATTCCTTCGTACATCGCGGCACGCCGGAGAGGCCAGGCCTCGTGCTGGGGCTCGACCGCGGCGGCGCCTGTCGCGGCATCGCTTTCCGGGTTGCCGCGGCGAACCGCGCCGCAACGATCGCCTATCTGCGCGAACGCGAACAGGCCACCGCGGTCTACCTGGAGGTGCTGCGCAACGTGACGCTGCTCGGCAAGCCGGAACGCAGGATCGAGGCCCTGACCTATGTGGTCGATCGCGGCCACCCGCAATATGCCGGCAAGCTGACGCTCGACCAGCGGGTGCATCTGATCCGGCAGGGTCACGGGCGCTCGGGTCCCAATCCCGAATACGTGCTGTCGACGGTCGCCGAACTCGAGCGGCTCGGCTGCCGCGACCACGAACTGCATGCGCTGGCCGAGCGGCTGAAGGGGATGGGGCACGAGTCTCCCCTCCCGCCGCGAGCCCGATGATCGCGGCTACCCCCCACCCCGGTTCACATCGCTAGCGCGATGCTCACCGACCCTCCCCACCGCTTCGCGGGGGGAGGGAAGCCATCGCCACGAGTTCGGCCGTCTTGGTCTCGATCGCATCCTGCAGGCGGTCGTGGAAGGTCTGGCGGTCGAGGCCCGGCTCGATCGGATCGAGAAACTCGACGCGAACCACGCCCGGATAGCGCCGGAACGACCGGCGCGGCCAGAACAGCCCGGAATTCAGCGCCACCGGCACGCACGGGATGCCGAGTTCGGAATAGAGGAACGCGGCGCCGTACTTGTAGCTCGGCGCGGCGCCCGGCGCCCGCCGCGTGCCCTCCGGAAAGATGACGATCTCGCGGCCCCGCGCCGCTTCCGCCTTCGCCCGCGCGGTCATCGCGGCGAGTGCCTGCGAGCGCCGGCCGCGATCCACCGGGATCATCTCCGCCTTCGCCGCGCACCAGCCGAAGAACGGGATCCACAAGAGCTCACGTTTCAGGATAAATGCCGGGTCCTTCAGCATGGGGACGAGCGCAAAGGTCTCCCACATCGACTGATGCTTGGATGCGATCAGCGCGGCGCCCGGCGGGACCCGCTCAAGGCCGCGGAACTCGTAGCCGATGTTGCAGATCACCTTGAGCAGCCAGAGATTGAGCCGGCTCCAGTTCTTCACCATCGCCAGCAGCGCCTGGCGCGGCATCAAGAGCGTCGGCATCGCCGCGATCAGATAGACGAACAGCACGAGGTAGAAGACGATATTGAAGATGATTGAGCGGATGACAATCACGATTGGCGGTCCGAATTGATCACGCAAGAATGTGGTCGATCACCGGCACATGAATGCGCGCGACCGCGGCGACGTATTTCACATATTCGGTGAACAGCAGACGCAGCGTCGGTCCGTGCGCCCAGCCGGCTTTCAGCCGGTCACTGACCACCGGGAATTCAATCAGCGTGATGTCCGGAAGCTGATGCGACAGTTCCGCCATCGCGCGCGGCATGTGATAGCTTGATGTCACCACGATCAGCGATTTGAAGCCGCGATCCATCACCCAGCGCCGGGTCTCGGTGGCATTGGTGATGGTGTTGACCGCGGTGCGGTCGAGATCGACGCAGCAGGAGATGATGTTCTCGTGCTCGGGCTTGAGCCTTGCGATCTCGCGCTCGCCGGTCGTGCGGTTGACGCCCGAGATCAGCAGGCGCTGGCCCTTGCCGTTCGCCAGCAGGTCGATCGCATCCTCGATCCGCGAAGACCCGCCGGTCAGCACCACGATGCCGTCGGCCTTCTCGGCGAGGGCCATCTCGGACGCCGGCAGGCGATACACGAACCAGACGAATCCGACGCCGAAGGCGAGCGCCGCCAGCAGCACCGTTCCCGTCAGCCAGCCCGCGGCGCGCGCGATCCGGCCCGGACGGGCGCGCGGTTTCCGCAGAGGCGGATGTGATTCGACGGACGGCATCGTCAAAACCCATACCAGAATAACGTCATAGGGGACTTCAAAGTTGGCCCCCTCAGAGCGAGGCGATGGTCTGGTTCACGGTGCGCCGGGAGGCTTCCGAGGCGATCGCGGCGATCACCACGATCTGGGCCAGTATCACCAGATAACCGTTGAAGCCGAGACTGATCGATCCGAACAGCGCGGCGAATTGCTCAGGCCCGGCATTGCCCCGGATGAGCGCCTCGACCGGCCGGATCAGTGCGAATAGCAGGATCGCCGCCGCCCCGCCGATCAGCCCGCCCTTGAGGCCGAGCCAGAGAAAGTGTCTCTGGAACTGCCCGGCGATGAAGCGGTCCTGCGCGCCGATGAAGTGCAGCACCTCGATCACCGGACGGTTCGCCGCCATTGCCCCGCGGGTGGCGAAATTGACGCTCAGCACCGTCGCGGCAATCATCAGGCCAAGCACGATGATACCCCCCAGCATCACGAAATCGGCGAGCGCGCGCATCCGGTCGATCCAGCCCCGGTGATCGTCGACCGATACGCCCGGCACCTTGTCGGCCAGCGCCTTGCGGAGCGCCGGCACGTCGAGCGTTGAGCCCGAAGCCAGCCTCACCACGATGACGCGCGGCACCGGCAACTCCTCGAGCGACAGGCCGCTGCCGAGCCAGGGCTCCAGCAGCCGCACGGACTCGCTCTGCGAATAGGGCCGCACGTCTGCAACCCCCTCAAATCCGCGCGCGATGGTGAGCGCGTCCAGCATCGTCGCATCCGAGACCTGCCCTTCGGACGGCCTGATCTGGATCGTCACCTCGCGCAGCAC
>JAEWHY010000366.1 GCA_023387555.1 Pseudomonadota bacterium | reverse complement strand
TCGCCACAGCCTCCGGCTGCTGTGAAAATGCGGAGCCCAGCGACTGCGTCCAGTCGAGATGGTCGGCCAGCATCTCGATGATTTCCGGAAATCGCACCAACGCCTGGACTGAACTGTCCCAGGGCTGCGCGTCTGCGCCCGAAAAGTCGTTACTCTTCACCGCATTGGCATTCGCCGATAGCCAGCGGTCGGCCTGAACGATCTGCAGCGGGAAAGTGCTGGCCGGCAAGATCAGGGCAATCAGCGGGTCCGGATAGAGTGCGATTGGACCCAGCAGATATTCCAGGTCGGTCATCGAGTAGATGTCGGTTGCCGGAGCCAAGGGACTCGGCGGCAGGTCCGGCTGGCTGGCTGGCGGAGTCTGAGCCCAGATCGTCTGGGCGCTGCTCACCCACGCGAACATCGTCGCCGCTACGACGCGCGATACCTTGCCCGGTTGACGGTTACACGTCATTCACAAACTCTTTGTCCGTTTGATTGGTAGAAGTTCGGAGCGGATGTCAGCGGGTCGGGCCGAAAGTCCATTGCCCGTTGCGGAAGTGCCATCCGGTGCCGACGAAGGCGTGGGTCGGATCGTACCGCTCCCAGCGTCCGGAGACCCACGAATACTGGCCGCGGCGCCGGTCGAAGGCCCAGTGACCCGGCACATAGACCTGTTGTTGCACGGCGCGGTCGGCCTGCCGCCGGGCCTGCGATCGCGGCACCAGCGGCTGCTGCGACCGGCGCTGTGCCGACACCTGCGCATCGGCCGGCCGCATCGTGGCGGCAAGCGGAGGAATGGAGAGCGCCAGCGTCAACACGACGCTCAGCGCTCGAAGCTTGTGACGCCGGTTCATGCCGTCTTCGCTCCGGTTTTGTGCGCGCGCCGTTCGATGAAGTCGAACCACATGACGTAGATCGTCGGCAGGAAGATCAGCATCAGGATGGTCGCCACCAGAAGGCCGCCCATGATCGCAAACGCCATCGGCCCCCAGAACAGGGTGGGCGCGATCGGAATGAGTCCGAGCACGGTGGAGATTGCGGTCAACACCAGCGGCCTTGCGCGTGCCATTGCGGCCCGCACGGCGGCTTCCTCGGGCGAGGCGCCGGTCTCGCGCTCGGCCGTGAATTGCGACAGCAGGATCACAGCATTCTTTGCGATCATGCCGATCAGCGCGAGAATGCCGAGGATCGCGACAAAGCCGAGCGGCCGGCCGAACAGCAGCAGAGCGCTCACCACGCCGATCAGGCCGAGCGGCAGCAGGATGACCACCATCGCGACCTGGCCGAATTGCTTCAGCTGGATCATCAGCAGCGTGATCATGATGATGATCATGATCGGCACGACCGCGAATACGGCCGCCTGACTTTCGGCGCTGGTCTCCGCCGTGCCGCCGAGTTCGATGCGGTAGCCGCGCGGCAGTTCGCTGTTGAGCTTTTCGATCTTGTCCTCGAGCGCGGTGACGATTGTTTCGGGCAGCCAGCCGGTGTCCACGTCGGCCAGCACCGTAAGCGTCGGCACGCGGTCGCGGCGCCAGATCTGCGGCTGCTCCTGTTCGTAGGAGAAGGTGGCGAAGCTCGACAGCGCTACGGTGCGTCCGCCGGGGACCGGCACCTGCAGCGTCGACAGCGTATCGAGCGCGACACGGTCCCGCGCGTCCGCCCGTACGACCACGTTGACGAGATAGATGTCGTCACGCAGCTGGGTGACGGCCGAGCCGGAGACAGCCGTGCTAAGCGTGTTGGCGAGTGCCTGGCTGGTCAGGCCGAGGCGCCGAGCTTCATCCTGGTCGATCTGGATGCGCAATTGGCGTGCCGGTTCGATCCAGTCGAAATGCACGCGTTTCGCGCCCGGATGCGAGGCGATGATCTCGGCGAGCTTGTGCGCATTGGTCCGCAGCACCTCGAGTTCGGGCCCGACCAGCCGCCATTGCAACGGCCATCCGACCGGTGGCCCCATTTCCAGCGGGCTGACGCGGGTGACCGCTTCCGGGAATTCGTCGGTCAGGAATTTCGCGAGGTCGCGCTCAAGACGCATGCGCGCACCGAGGTCCTTGGCCAGTACGACGAACTGCGATTGATGGTCGCTCGGCGGCAGGATGTCGAGCGTGAGATAGAAGCGTGTCACGTTGCGCCCGATGTAGGCGCTCCAGTAATCGACGTCCTCGCTTTTCTTGAGGAATTTCTCCTCGACTCGCTTCACCGCATCCTCGCTGGCGAAGATCGAACTCGACCGCGGCAGCTGCAGGTCGACGATCAGTTCGTATCGGTCCGATGGCGGAAAGAACTGCCGATTGATGAATTGCAGCCCGAAGAGCGCGGCCGCGAACAGGCCGAGCGTGACCGCCACGGTCAACCATCGCAGTCGGATCGCCTTCACGAGCATGGCGCGATAGCCAAGCATCAGGCGGCCCGGCGTTTCGGTGGCGCCTTGCGCCGGAGGCTTGAGAAGCGCCGCGCCGAGGATCGGCGTGAAGAGCACGGCAACCAGCCATGAGGCGATCAGCGCGATCCCGACCACCAGAAACAGGGAGATCATGTACTGGCCGGTCGTGCTCTTCGCAAAACCGATCGGGATAAAGCCGGCGATCGTGATCAATGTTCCGATCAGCATCGGCGCCGCGAGCGTCTTGTAAGCGAAACTGGATGCCTGCTCGATTGTGTCGCCAATCGAGAGACGCCTCAGCATCGCATCGACGGTGGTCATGGCGTCGTCAACCAGCAGGGCAAGTGCGATGATCAGCGCGCCAAGCGAGACACGCTGCAGGTCGATGCCCGCGATTTGCATCGCCGTGAATACGACTGCGAGCGTGACGGGGATCGCGATCGCCACTACCGCACCGGCACGGACACCCAGCATCAGGAAGCTGACGGCAAGGACGATCAGGACCGCCTGATAGAGCGATGTGGTGAAATCGCTGATTGCGCGATCGACCACCAGGGGCTGGTTGGAAATCTGGACTGCTTCGATGCCGATCGGCAAATCCCGGTTGACGTCGCGCATCACTTTCGAGATGTCGCGACCAAGTTGCAGGATATCGCCACCCTCGCGCATTGAGATGGCCAGGGCGATGGCAGGCTTGCCGTTGACGCGCAGCAGCGGCTGCGGAGGATCGACGAAGCCGCGGCGCACGGTCGCGATATCGCCAAGCCGGATGGTGCGGCCGCCGGCATTCAGGGACACGTCAAGAATGTCGGTGTAATTCTTGAAGGCGCCGGACACCCGCAGTGCGATATTCTCGGTGCCGGTGTTGATCGTGCCGGCCGGACGCACGGTGTTCTGCGCGGCAATCGCCGCAAAGATCTGGCCGTAGTCGAGGCCCATGGCGGCGACGCGGTCCGGTAGGAATTCGACGAAGACCTGCTCGTCTTGCTGGCCGATGAATTCGATGCTCGAGATTTCATGCACGCGATGCAGCAGCGTGGAGCGAACGCCGTCGGCGTAGTCCCGCAACTCGCGGTCCGAGAAACCGTCGGCCGTGAAGGCATAGATGATGCCAAACACGTCGCCGAAATTATCGTTGAAGAACGGTCCGAGGACGCCCTGCGGCAGGGTATGGCGGATGTCGGCGACGCTGTTGCGAACCTCCTGCCAGACCGCCGGAACGCGCTTGGGATCGAATGCGCCGTCGAGATCGACATAAATCGTGACGATGCCCGGCCGAACGATGGATCTGACCGCGTCGAGCCCGGTGGTCTCCTGCAGCTTGCGTTCGAGCCGCTCGGCGAGTTGCTTTTGCGTCTCCTCCATGCTCGCGCCCGGCCAGACCGCCGTCACCAGCATGGTCTTGATGGTGAAGCTCGGATCCTCGTCGCGGCCGAGTTTGACGAAGGCCAGCGCCCCCGCGATCACCGCGACCAGCATGAAATAGATGGTGATCGATCTGTTGCCGATCGCCCAGGCCGAGAGATTGGGTCCGATCATGATGCGGCGCCCAGCAGGCGGACTTTCTGGCCGGGACGGAGCGCTTGCACGCCGGCGGTGACCACAAGCTCACCCGGCGTGACGCCGTCGGACACGACGACAGAGCCCGGATTGAAGCGGGCGACACCGACCTGGCGCAACGTCACCGTCATTGCTTTCGGATCGACGATCCAGACGGCCGGTTGGCCGTTCGCGTTGGTCAGGGCGCTCGCCGGCAGTTCGATCCCGGCATGCCGCGCGAAAGTGGTACGGCCGACCACGGTGGAGCCGAGCCTCATTTCGGCGGGGGGATTGATCAGGCCGACGCGCACGCGGAAGGTGCCGGTTGCGGCGTCAGCGCGCGGTGCGATCTCCCGGACCCGGCCTTTGGCGGTGACATCGGGCGTCAGCGACAACGCAACTGTGACGTCCGGATCGGGATGACTGGCTTCCCTGATATTCGCCGGGACGTTGAAGACGGCGTCCTTGCCTTCGTCGCGGGCGATCTGGACGATCATGCGGCCGGGCTGGACGATCTCGCCGGTCTCGGCGCCACGCGCGGTGACCACACCCGGGGCATCGGCGTATAGTTCGGTATCGTCGAGCCGTTGCTGCGCAAGACCGACCTGTGCCTCGGCCGACTTCACGGCAGCCTGTGCGGTGGTGAAAACCTGCTCGGCGCGCTCGAACGCAACCCGGGCAGCGATCTGCCGCTCATACAGATGACGCTGGCGGTCGTAATTGATCCGTGCCTCGGACAATTGGCCGTTGGCAGCGATCAGTGCGGCTTCGGCCGCCCGCAGGCTGTTGCGTTCGTCGGTCGCATCGAGCCGCGCGATCAACTGCCCGGCCTTGACCTGATCGCCGATATTCACGGCGCGCTCGACCAGACGGCCACCGATGCGGAATGCCAGATCGACCTGAACCTGGCTTTCGATCGTGCCGGCAAGCGAAATATTCTCTCCGGCCTCACGCTTTTCGACCGTCATGGTGCGCACCGGGCGCACTTCCGGCTCGGCCTTCTCCTCTTCCCGCGAGCAGGCTGCGAGTGCAGCAGGCAGAGACACGATCAGAAGAAAACCGGTGACGGCCTTTCTCAGGCGGATGGGGGCTGCACTCAGCAACTGGATTAATCCCTCTAGAATGTTTGTCCGTCAGCGGCGCAATTGAACTACCGTGACAGGAAACGGTGACACCGCCAATACTGCAGTTCCATCGCCGGAGACTTGCGCAAGCGCAATTGCACGCGGTGTGGCGATACCGCCTTCGGTTGTGTCGAAGTGCAAAGGCTCAAACGGTTGCGAAGGACATTGTGATCTGTTCGATCGCCGTGTGCCAATTTTGCTTGTGCCAATTTGGGATGTCATGCCGCACGGATGATGATGCTGTCGTGCGCGTGGTTCGAATTCGTGCGAGCACTGTCCTCAGGTGCAGCGCAGCAAACCTCATGCGGTGACGCACAATGCATTCACATTGACGCACGCGGAAAACAAGTGCGTGATGACGTGAATTCGCGCGCCGACCGCTTGTTTGAACAAGATTTTTGGGGAAGGCCGATGGATGCGCGTCCCGACGACGATGCCGGTTATGTATCGACCGGTCATCTTCCCTCGCCTGAGCAGGTCGAGGCGCTTGTCCGCGCAGCTTACGATCGGTTCAAATCCAACGACGACGGCGAAAACTCGCAAGTCTATCCGGCGCTTGCTCGCGTACCGCGGGATCTGCTCGGCATCTGCGTGGTCGGCACAAGCGGCAGCGTCTACGCAGCCGGTGCGATCGATCATGAGTTTTCCA